>DAOUAU010000274.1:0-7225 GCA_034433195.1 Dehalococcoidales bacterium | reverse complement strand
ATCTCATCGCTACTACACATGAGGGAGTGTTCTGGGTTAATAACAACATTCCAGGTCTGGACCCTTTGAATGTTGCCGATCTTACCTGGCTGGAAGTAAATGGGCGTAAAAGGATGATGGTGACCCGGTGTTTCTTGAAGGAAAACATACCTGGATTTGAGAACAGTTTTATACTGGATACTGCCTCTGAAATCGGCGTGCGCAGCAGCCGGAGGCTGATCGGCCGGCATATCCTGACCGAAAAAGAGATATTTTCAGGCACTGTTTTTCCGGATACAATCGCAGTCTGCCCGGATTTCCGCCATACAGTCTCAACCGAACACCCTCACTGGCATATACCATTCAGCTCTTTGATATCAGCCGATACCGATAACCTGCTGGTTGCCGGACGTTGTTTTTCGTCTGATTTAGTAGCCAACGACCTGCTGGCCCCTATTCAGTTTTGTATCGCCATGGGGCAGGCAGTGGGGACGGCGGCTGCATTAGCCGTAAAACATAAAATTGCTCTCCGGAATCTAGATTATAAAATCTTGAGAGCCAGTTTGCTGGAACAGGGAGTACCTCTGCCAAAAACCGGGAAAGGACGAATCTAATGCATTCGATCGCTCTGGAGACTGTAGATATTCCGGGACTGCTGTTGGCCTGCCTGGTCAGAAAATCCGAATACTCAAAGGGATTCCCTATGCCGGTCCTCCCATCGGAGACTTACGCAGGAACGCGCCGCAGCCGGCAGGCATCCTTTTCAGGCGTATATGGATGTACCGCTGCAGACTCCTGCGGGGCTGCAGCAGATAAACCCTTCAAGCCCTGGCATGTTTAGTGCAAGAAACAAAGAAGCCAACATCAAGCAAGGATTGGCATTGGAAGGAGGAAAAACAAGCCTATCATGAGCGTGTGTCTGAATGTAGCACCCCCAACCCCTGTAGTGGATCATGATAAATCTTGACATGACACATGATGTGTTTGTATAATTATCACATCTTATATGAACTTCTTCATCGTTTGTATCTGTGAAACAAAATAAAACAGATTGGAACAACTAATAGAAACAATGCCTGTTTCTGTTCCAGGGTGAGAGAACCGGGTACCTTAATAACGCATTAATATCCGGAGTAATTATTCCCTGTACGCATCAGACCAATAATTTAAAAATGGCAATTGGACTAATTATCCGGTTTATACTTTTTTACGCTTTGTTAATCCAATAACGCTATAAAAACCTTAAAGGACATACTACAGGGGTCTAACAGTCTGACAAGGCTAACCGAGCCGGTTATCCCGGATTTTCATCACTCCGCGTATTGCTTCTTCAGATATCGGTCGGTACTTCTGGCTCTCTGATGCAGCGCTTCTATGAAATCGTTAGTTTGTCGAGACTTTAAAATCCCTGAACAAATGGGGTGCCGGTTCTCAGGATACAAAGGTAACCGGAAAAGAATCAACTTTTTCTGTTGAAAGAGGGGTGATTCAAAAAATATAAGACCGCAGGATGGCAGTTTCCATGGGAAAGGCATATGGGCTGAAGATCGATGTATTTTCGCACATTATTCCAATGAAATTTAAAGAGTCCGTGGCAAAAGTCACACAGAGGCCTTCAACCACCAAAGGTGAAATGCCAGGTTTGTGGGACCTGGATCTCAGATTTCGCATTATGGATAAATATGAAGGCTATATGCAAATTTTAACTTTGGGAATGACCCAGGGTGTTCCGGAGCAAATTGCGGATTCGCAGAAAAGTATTGATTTAGCCAGAATCGCGAATGATGAATTAGCTGAATTGGTACTCAAGTATCCTGATAGATTTCCTGCTGCTGTGGCTAACCTGCCGATCAACAATATCGATGCCTCCTTACGGGAAATAGACAGAGCGGTTAAAGAATTAAAGCTCAGAGGGATACAGATGTTCACTCCGGTTAATGATAAACCTCTCGATTCTCCTGAATTCTTGCCGCTATATGAAAAAATGGCCCAATATAAACTGCCTATCTGGATTCATCCGACCAGAGGTGATAATGTTGCTGATTATAAAACAGAGAACAAATCCATCTACCGCATTGCCAGTCTTTTTGGCTGGCCATTTGAGACAACCGCTGCCATGACTCGCCTGGTACATAGCGGTATACTCGAAAAATATCCCGGCTTAAAATTTATTACTCATCATGCCGGAGGAATGGTACCATTTTATGCCGGAAGAATAACCCAATTCCAGGATACAGATGAGATGTTACGCAGAGGCAGCAATAAACAGTACCTGACTGCACAAACAATTGAATATTACAAGATGTTCTATGCTGACACCGCTTTAAACGGCAACGCACCTGCACTGGAGCTTGCTCATACCTTTTTTGGCCCGGACCACCTGCTATTCGGCACTGATGCCCCTTATGATAATGCCCACGGCGATAGGGATACCAGAGAGACCATACGTGCTATCGAAGAAATGAATATTGATGAGTCAGCCAGAAAAAAAATATATGAGGATAATGTGAGAACTTTATTGCGCCTGGCGATGTGATAATGCGGGGGAGGAAAAATCTCAGTTACAGCAGCTATTGTTTCAAGTTTCGCTATGACGCCATATGATCGGATATTGCCTCTTCTCAATGGAACGGTCAATCCGGCTGGCATTATTCTGGAATATGAGCTGATGCCCGGAGACATGTCACGGGTTTTCTATGAGCAGATGAAGGTTCAACGGTATGATATTTCAGAGATATCTCTTTCCTCTCTTTAATGGATACACCCGATCGGATGGCCTGCCTGGATAGAAGCGGCATCAAAATTATTGGAGCAGCGGCCCATCAAACTGGAATTCCTGGAGGAAGCACACTGGTTGCCTTAATGCGAATTATTGACTCTCACAAGCAGAACGAGTTAAGATATGCCTACTGGATATTCCCAGTAGAAATGAGGCACAGCTTTGATGTGAGCAATACCTTAACGGATAAACCAAACAAATATCAGAGAAACACCCAAAATAGATAAGGAGGTAACAAATGAAGAACTTGCTCATTCCCCTGGCACTTCTGTTAGTGGTAGTTTTTCTTATATCAGGTTGCGGGGCTAAAACAACAACGCCTGCCCAGACCACCGCTCCCACTGGTACTCAACCCGTAACCACTCAACCCGTGACCACTACTCCCACTGGTACCAAACCCGTAACCACTACTCCTACTGTAACGCAGGTACCCACTACAATCGCCGCCACTACTCCCGCCGGCGGACCCAGGTATGGCGGCACTTATATCTGGATCCACAATGGAGGTATCACCGATATTAATCCGGCGGCTGATGGAGGTACGGTGACCTCACGTAACCTGTCCCCGTGTCTGGAACCCTTACTGCGGTTTGATGAGAATGGCGTTCTCCGCGGCCATCTGGCTGAAAAATGGGAAGCTTCCCCGGATGGTAAGAAGATAACCTTCTTTCTGCGCAAAAATATCAAGTTCCATGATGGGACCGATTTTAATGCAGAGGCTGTGAAGTTTAACATGGAGAAAACCTTCGCAGCCGGAATCCCGGGTACTGCCGCTTTAGCCAATGTGGCTTCTTACGAAGTGATCGATCCGCACACCCTGGTTTTGAATCTGAAAGTATTTGACTTCAGAGTTCTATTCGTTTTTGCCAGTACGGGCGGAGTCGGATTAATCGCGTCAAAGGCCGCTCTGGAGAAACCCGCTACTCCTGAAAATCGTGCCCAGCTTCACATGGTAGGCACCGGGCCCTTCATTTTTGATACCTGGCGGAAAGATGACTTCGTCAGATACAAGAAGAATCCTAATTACTGGCAGGCAGGCAAGCCTTACCTGGATGCCATAGAGATCCGTTCCGTAGTGGATTACACAGTCGCCATTTTTGCTTTCCGGTCCGGATCGGCCAACCTGATTGAAAACGTGCACCCCACTGATGCCGCCATGTTAAGCGGCATGGGTTATCCGCTGACCATGGCCGGACTTAAATTCATCCACAGCTTTGTCCCCAGCGGAGCCAATCCTAACTCGCCTTTCGCGAACAAAAAAGTACGTGAAGCGCTGATTTACGCCATTGATAAACAAAAATTGATTGATGGCATCGGCGGAGGTGCCAAAAACGGATATTCAACCGTAGATACCTATGCTATTCCGGGATTCCATCCGTTCGATCCAAAAGTTCAGCCCCGCCCGTATGATCCCAAACTAGCCAGGTTGTTGCTGGACCAGGCAGGTTATCCCAATGGTTTCAAGACCACTCTTTGGGTTGACGTCCGCGCTGAGACTGGATGGCCTGAGGCCTTGCAGACTTCATGGAAACAGATAGGCATTGATGCCAAGATTGAAATTGTGGATGTGCCCCGAGTGACCGAGATTTCCCGCAATGGCTGGGAAGGCATTTTGCACCGCGGTTTCCCCACGCCCGGGACTATGACCGCTATCACCGATGGCTGGGGCAATACCAGAGAGAATGTCAGCATGTGGAGACCCCCGGGGTATAACGATTTGTTTAGTCGAATCATCAGCGAACCCGATGATAATAAAAGATACAATCTCATGACACAGATGCAGCAACTAATTTACGACGAGGTAACGGCCATTCCTTACCGGGCTAACTCTCCTCTCAAAGTCAGTGATGGCACAGTGGTTGATCCCAAATATATGATTCACTGCGGCGGTTGGGTTGATGTCTGGTGGCCGGAGGTTTTCTGGCTGGATAAAAAGTAAAGACCCTGTCTCGTTTTTGGTAACTGATTATTAAAGAAGAATAGCGGCATCAGCTTAAAAAATGGTAACTGATCGATCCGGCTGATGCCGCTATTGAAAACCATATCCTGTGCGGAAAAACAGTTTTCTCAATTCGTTAAAAAATAACTTGCATAAATGATGTACAATTTGAATATATTCGAAGATCGTATCCATGCGTTTATCGAAGCGCCGCCAAACTTCTCCATCTCAAATTGTGCGAATCATGAAAGGTATCCCGGTTAGAGAGGTATTTGGAAAATATCCCAGGGCAAGGAAGTCACTTTGGACGCCTGAATTTTAGAATGTTGCATATTTTGTGCGGCGCCCAAAAGAAAAAGTGACAGACGGTTTAATACGGAAATATTTTGCGTATCAAACTCATGACGTTAACGCCTCTAACACATCCTTGTTCGAGTAATCTATGGTATGTTTAACCAGATGCCCCGCAGCAAGCTGGAGGTTATACGCATCAAAACAAGTATCCGCCTTGTTCAACGAGAATTGCGGTATCCGCTGTTGTTGGTCCTGGGAATTCCGAACAGGGCACCGTTATCAAGTCAGATGGACAAGGCAACATATATCAATCCCGATACAAGAAATTCAAATAACGGGTACAGACAAAAAATTCTGGTATGAGCATCAGGTAAACATAATGGCTTGATGTTCAACTTTTGGAGATACTAACGGGAGGCTGGAATGACGGAGTATATTGTACGGCGATTACTATTGGGTGTTCTCGTAATCCTGATAGTCACCGTCATACTTTTTCTGCTTATGCGCCTTTTACCGGGCGATCCGCTGGTGGTGTATTTAACTCAGCAGGAATTTGCTTCCGCTGAAATCAATCCCGCTCAGATGGAAGCGCTGAAAGCCAAGTTTGGGCTGGACAAACCGCTGGTAGTTCAGTATATCAACTGGGTTGGCGGCATATTCCGAGGCGATTTTGGATTATCAATTTCCCAACAAACCAGTGTGGCCTACCTGATGTCTCAGCGAATTCCTGTGACCCTTCACCTGGGAATTCTGGCCTTTATCATCGGTACTGTCTTCGGTATCGGATTTGGTCTGATTTGTGCGGTCAGACGCGGTAAATGGATAGATACCGTAGTCACATTTATCGCAAACATCGGCATTACGATGCCCATATTCTGGGCAGCTATCTTGCTGATCTATTTGTTTGGCCTCCAGCTGAAATGGCTGCCGGTTTACGGCTATACCCCGCCTTTGGATGATTTCTGGTTAAGCACACGCCAGTTAATCATACCGGTGTTCTGTATGTCCCTGTTTATGATAGCGGCAAATACCCGCATGACCCGCACATCGATGCTTGAGGTTACAGCGCAGGACTACATTCGCACAGCCTGGGCCAAAGGTCTGAAAGAGCGGGTTATCATCCTCAGGCATACTTTAAAAAACGGCCTGATCCCCGTAATTGCCAATAAAGGTTTTCAGGTGGCTAATATCTTTGGCGGTTCGGTGCTGATAGAAACAGTGTTTAATATTCCAGGTGTCGGCAGATTGATGACGTCAGCGATCGTTCAGCAGGATTATATGATCATTCAAGCCGGTATCTTGATGGTAGCTACCGTGGTGGTACTGGCTAACATTCTGATAGATGTAGCTTACGGCTGGCTTGATCCGCGGATCAGGTATGATTAAGGAGTTTTGACATGACAGACAACACGAAATCTATTGAGCAGTCTCAAATCACATCCGCACAGGTCGAACAAACTCCTCGCCAACGTGAATTTAAACGCATGTTATCCGTGTTTTTCGGCCGGCCGCTGCCTGTGGCAGGCCTGGTTATAATCATCATATTATTGGTTGTTACCATTTTTGCTCCATGGCTGGCTCCTTATGATCCCTTAGAGATGAACGTACTTAACAAGCTTCAGCCTCCCAGCAGCGAGCATTGGCTGGGTACTGATAATCTTGGCAGAGATACGCTGAGCCGGGTGATTTACGGCTCACGGGTATCACTGGTAATAGCTTTTTCAGCCATTGGTATATCGTTAGTTTTAGGTGTATCACTGGGTCTTTTAGCTGCCTACTCCGGCAAAGTGGTGCATCATATTATTATGAGAATTACGGATGGTTTGATGGCCTTTCCGATGATATTGCTGGCACTGCTAATAGCTTCCTTATTAGGCGGCGGCATGCAAAGTGTTATCATCGCTTTATCTGTCGGTATGCTGGCGCCAAACTGCAGAATCACATGCGGGCTTGCCATGTCCATTAAGGAAAATGACTATGTTCTGGCCGCGCGAACTATGGGTGAAAATAAATTGTTTATTATGCTAAAGGAAATATTACCAAATTGCTTTGCTCCGATACTGGTATCAATGACAATCGGCATCGGGGCCACTATTCTGGCAGAGGCCAGTCTGAGCTTCCTTGGGGTGGGGGTTAATCCGCCTACGCCGGTCTGGGGCCGGATGGTTGCCGAAGGCTATAGATATCTTGTCATGGTGCCTGTGCTCTCAATTGCGCCCGGTGCAGCGATCATG
>DAOUAU010000273.1:0-7403 GCA_034433195.1 Dehalococcoidales bacterium | reverse complement strand
CGGAGAACGGTCTTTGATTTATCCGCCTTGACGCCCGGCACCGGTTCCTGACGCAGCACTTGACCGGGTTGAGCGCCCTTAACAGCTTGAATGTCTTTTTCCGCGGCGGCGTTGGGTATGTATTTCCAACCCTGGGATTTCAATAAACTGGCAGCTTGTTCCAAATTCAAACCCAAAACATCCGGCACTAAAATCGCGCTATCCGCAGTTGGTGAGTTTTCCGCCGGTTTGGATTCTAACTGTTCCGTTACTGAATTCTCTACACCGCGCGGAATACGGGTGAAGTTAATTTCTATTTCGCCGTTGATAGGCTGTGCAGGCGCAGAGCCGGTATCCGTACTACTTTGCGCCACCCCCGCAGAGGGTGAGGTTAAAATTTTTATTTTACAATAACGCCCGGCGCCTGAACTGGCGCTGAGCAACAAGCCTTTGCGATTGTACAGGTTTTCTTTTAGCTTGTTTATGGACGCTCTCTGGAGGTTCGCCATAAATAACTGGGGTTCCACCTTATCTTCCGGTACAGGATAAGTTTCCTCCTGCATTTGCAGAGCTAACGGAATTTTAATTCTGATATTGTCTACAGTTAACAAACTGGGAGCGGCGCCCAATTCGGTGGAATCCTGGGTTGACACCGTTTCAATATAATCCAGCGCCATCTGAACTTCATTTTGAATAGTCAGTATGGCCTCGGTCAAAAAGGTCGATTGGTCTGCCATTGTCCTTCCTCACAATATTGTTCTATCCTGTGATTGTTTTGAAAGTTATCTCCACTTCTCCCACAACATTCACCATCAAACGGGCTATTTCGGGTTGTCTGAAATCAACGGCCTTAACGCTTAATTTCATCGGCATCAAAAAGGGTGCCGCCGTTTTCAGGTCTCTGCCTGAACCGGATATCACGGGCTGGGTCACTGATGGTGTTGCCGGAGTTGACTGACTGAACTGAAAATTGATTTTAGCATTCACTTTTCCGTGATCCACCACCACTCTGGGTATTCCTCGCTGCACCATCTGCCGTATATTGGCTTGCTGACGTTCAGCCAGATTGACTTTGATCTGGTTTAAAATATTGAGATATCCGGTTTGGGTTATGACCATACTCTGGCCTTTTTTTTCAATGTCCCCTCTTTTGATGACATATCCGGTAAGAGCCAGAACAGGCGGTGTTTCGATTTGTTTTCCAGAAGGCTCAAGGTAGGCCGTCCCGGCGCCCAGACCCTCCGGAAAAAGAGCCTGCATTTCACTTGAGAGGTCATTTTCGGAGATAGCTTGTTCTGCGAATTGCTCAGGCGTTAAAATGGAAACCTCCAGTAATTTGCGCACCCTTTCCTCTTGAGCCAGTTGGGCCGATACTACCGCGTCCAGTGTTTGAGTGATCAAAGTGGCCGTAAACTGGGCAAATTCAATGCTGGTTACTTTTGATTGAGTTACATTTGCCATTCAGCATACTCCCCGAAAATACTTTTCTCCAGACTTATCCAGAAAAGAGAAGCATGATCTATTCTGGATTCATGCTTCTCTGTCATTTAATTGAAGATCAATACCTGTCTCTTTTTCAGGACTTCATCAGTTCAGGCTGACAACGGCTGATAATCCGTTTTGAAATTGATAATCACTGAGCCGTAAATTTGGACGGTGCTCCCGGAGATATCCCGGTTCGTTTCTTTGGTGGTACTGATATTGATATTGGTATAGCTGGTTGAAGCTGAGGCCTTGGCCCATAAGCTGACGAACCGTCCGGTGCTGGCTTTTGCCTTGAACTGAAAAGAGTCACGGTGGTATTGAGATGAGTTCTTCTCGTAGAAGGTCGAGCCGTAGGTGGTAAAAGTCAGACGCGTTTCAATCTTGCCGTTCTCTACCACCAGGCGCAAAATACCCATTTTTACCATTTCTTTTAAAAGTGTATATTTGTTAGCCGCCACGCGGTTAGCCACGGCTTCCAATATGGTGTTAACATGCTCTTTGGTCAAAGCCGAGCCGGTGGGTACGGTAACTTTGTTCTCTGCCGGATATTCCGGAACCGCTATGGCATTGTTAAGTTTGGTAAGATCTTCAGGTGCCAGCGTGGCGCCTGCTATCACTTTGGTTGGCTGGCTGTTAGCATTAGGATTGTCCGGCGGCAGCGCCATCGCCAGAAATTGCATCAACTGCTCACCGTTGATATCATCACGGGTTTCGTTAATGAATTGCGTCAGGCTTTTAGAAATCTGTTGAACCAGTTCGATATAGGCTTCAGTTTGCCTCAGGTTGGCGGATACCAGCGCATCAAAAGTATCCGTAATCAATTTTGCCGTGAATTCGGGAAAACCAATTTCGTTCAATCGCGCGGCTTGCGTAACCGCCATCTCAGTTCCACTTGGCATTTTTGCTCCTCCTTACCTTAAAAATCAAATCTGCTTCACATGCTGATCTTGTTTCCGATGGCATGTTAGTGCGCATGAATACCGCTGTTAACATCCATCCACAGCATTTTTATTATATACAATCGAAACCGATATATGTTGACAAGTCCCAAATATTTCAGTATATTTCAAACATACATAGTTACTCTAGGTACTTTGGGATGAGACAATGTACGATCAGCCGGAATAAATTAAGGAGTCATCAATGTCAAAAGTAGCTATTGTGACCGATACCATCAGTTGCTTGCCTGCTGAATTAATCAAAGACTATGACATCCGCATCGTGCCCGTGGGACTGGTAATCGAACGCAAGGTATACCGTGACACCGAACTATCCATTGAGAAATTCTGGGAGTTGTTTTACTCTACGAAAACTCCCGTTACCACCGTGGCCGTCAATCCGGCTGAATTTGAAGCCGCCTTTACCGATCTGGCCCGGCAGGCCGATGGTATTGTTTGTATCCCTGTTTCCAAAGCGCTTTCAGCCACTCATAAATCGGCTGTGCAGGCAGCAGCCGAATTCATGAAGAAAAACCCCGCGATAAAAATAGAGGTGGTGGACAGCAAAACTGCTACTGGAGCAGAGGGTTTTGTAGTTCTTGAGGCGGCCAGAGCAGCCCGGGCCGGAAAAAGTATCGCGGAGGTCGTTCAGGCGGCCGAAAATATTATACCCAGAGTAAAAATGGTGGCCACCATGAGCACTCTCAAATATGTAGTCCGCAGCGGCCGGGCCCCCAAATCGGCCATCATCGGAGACTGGCTGAAAGTCAAACCCATATTGGGCATCACCACCGGCTCCGGACTGGTGGAAAATATGGGCAAAGAGAGAGGTATGGATAAAGCCATCAGCAAAGTGTTGGAGATAGCCGGGACCTTTATTGATACCAGTAAACCGCTGCACCTTTTTGTACATTTTTCAGATGACCGGGCACTGGGACAAAAAATCCTGGATACCATGACTTCACGCTATCAGTGTGCGGAAGTATACCTGACCCCTTACACACCGGTCATGAGTTCTCAAACCGGCCCGATAGTATCACTGGCCTTCTATCAATAAACGGGATTTTGTGCTGACGAAGAGAAAAAAAGCCGCCGGGACCAGGCTACAGGCGCTTTAATCTGGCGGCTGTTTTTCTTTATCGATTGCAGACACCGCCAACTGCACCAGACCACGGCAACACACCCTGATAACAGGTCTCGCGATTATTTCACAGGATTATAGCGCGGATGCATCATTTCAGGTTATCGGGCTGAAAAAGCATTAGAATATAGTGAAGAGATTGAAATTACCAGGTTATACTTTGATAATCAACGTGAGTCTTCAGGAGGATTTCAATGAAATTGAATCATGTCGCAGGAAAACCAACGGCTGGTTTGGAACTATATGCTCTGAGCACTTGTCCCTGGTGTAAAAAGACCAGGGCTTTACTAGATTCACTGGGTGTTGAATATTATTTTGTGGATGTTGATTTGCTGAGAGGAGCTGACCGGGATGAGGCTATGTCTATTGTAAAAAAATGGAATCCCAGCGCTTCCTTCCCGGTCACGGTGATAAACAACGCCAGATGCATTGTGGGTTTCCGCGAGCAGGAAATCAAAGGCGCTTTGGGGCTATGAGTGAACAAACGGCAATCTCCGCGGCCCAGGTTGAGGCTGCCTATCAATCCATGAAAAAGGATGCGGCAGCGGGCAATTATAATATGAATCCGGATATTCAGTTTACCCGGGAACTGGTCCAGGGCATTCTGATCAATCAGGCGCGTTACGGCTATGCTAATTGTCCTTGCCGGCTGTCGACAGGGAACCTGGAAGAAGATCAGGACATCGTCTGCCCCTGTGATTACCGTGACGCGGATATAGCGGAACATGGCAGTTGTTACTGAGGCCTCTATGTATCGGAAGCGGTCGTTTCCGGAAAACAGTCCATCGGTCCGATTCCCGAAAGACGCAGGCCGCTGGAAACGCGTCAGTCACAAAATGAAACAGAAGCTGATACTAAATTAACCGGCTTGCGCTATCCCGTTTGGCGCTGCAAAGTTTGCGGTTACCTGTGCGCCCGTGACGGTCCACCTGAAATCTGTCCGGTCTGCAAAGCTAAAAAGGAGCGCTTTGAAAGGTTCATCTGACGGGAGTAATCCATTATCGGTAGTACCATTATTAACGTAAAAAGGGGACTTCAATAATTGAATTCCCCTTTTATGGTGGCCGGAAATGTCCAGGCGTTTTGATCTGTTCTTTTTACCAGATTCTTTTATTCTTCCAGCGGCCGCTGCGGAAATATATGGTATAAGCTATCATGTTGATAAAACCGCCGCCTACCACCGCCCAACGCACACCGAAGACGCCCAGCTCAGTATGAGACAGGTACCACCCTAACGGAATCTGGATTATCCAGACCGCCACCAAACCGATGAGCATGGGCGGAACGGTATCACCGGCGCCTGATATGCAGTTCTGTAAAACCATGCTAAAAGCCATAATCATATACCCGATGGCCGCGATCCTGACATAAGTACCCGCAACCGCTTCCAATGCCGGGTCGGTGCTGAAAATATGCACTACTGCAACTGGAAAGAGCAAAATTAATAGACCCAATATGATCAGGATACCTTCCGAAAGTGCCAGTGCCACCCATCCGCTCTTTTCAGCGCGTTCCGGTTTACGAGCCCCCAGGTTTTGTCCCACCAGCACACCAGCGCTGGCGCCGATACCCATCAGCGGCATGGCCAGAGTCATGTCAATACGCTGACACAGGGAATGGGCGGCTACTGCCGCCGTACCGAATTGGATTACGAAGGTGGTCATGATTAATTGCCCCAACTGCATCTGAATACCCATCACTGAAGCCGGAATACCGATTTTTATCAGACGCCATACAACTCCCATATCAAAACGGAATTGTTGGAAAGTGATACGCAGTCTTGACTTTCCACTCATCAGTATAGCCAGTCCCAGCGCCGTACCCACCGTCTGAGAAACAACGCCGGTCACGGCTGCCCCGGCTGCCTCCAATTGCGGGAATATCCACCAGCCGAAAATCAGGAAAGGACTGAGGACAACATGGGTAATTCTGAAAATGATGGCCAGTTTCATGGGATTCAGGGTATCCCCTGAGGCCTGCATAATGCCGTCCGTAGTGAAACGCATGGACATCGCTATCATACCGATAAAGTTGATACGCATGTAAACGGAGCCGATTTCCAGGACGGTAGATGACACCCCCAACAATCCCAGTATCCAGCGGTCCAGTAAAATACCCATTAAAGCCAACACCACACCCAGGATACCGGCCACCACGAAAGCCTGCTGAGCGATGTGAACCGCTCCGGCTTTGTCATTAGCCCCGATGTAACGCGCAATCATGGAACGCAAACCGGTGAAGATTCCCATCAAGAAAGCATTTACCAGCATCACCACCATGCCGGCGATGCCTACTGCGGCCATAGAATCAGGTCCCAATTTGCCCAGCCAGATCATATCAACGGTGGGACCCAGCACATTCAAGCCGTTGCTGACTACCATGGGCCATGAAAGAGATAAAAGGTTCTTGAGAATACTACCCTGAGTCCAATCTCTGGAAGTGCGAGATGCGGGCGCCGGGTGCCGGTTAGAGTAGATATTGGGTTCTTCTTGCATTCGGGTTCAACACTTTCCTGACTAAATGTCACGGAGGGAAATTCCAGGACTTAATTTGATTATTTCAATTACCTAAATAATGCCTGAAGAATTAATTATAGCATATCCTGCCCGGACATAGACAAAACAATGACTGCAGCATCTGCCCTTCCGGCATCTTTTACTAACCGCTGGCAGACGAATCAAGACAGGTTTTGCCAGGCCTTCCATCAAATGCGCTCATCCGGCCGGCTCTGTTAAAAGCCAATGCCTCTTCCAAATATCCACCCGGATGGGGATCACCTCAAGCGTCTGCCCAATCCTTATGAAAGCAGTAATCCCGGTTGGCAGAACCAACTGCTGGCACAGCATATCAAATTTGCCATCACTATCGTGACTTGATATAATAAAAAGTCGGATATTATGGGCTCTGGTTCTTCGGCGTCTTCAGTTCCATGCCCCGGCATTAATCTGCAAGACCCATAGAGGAGTCCCCGGTTTCGGGTATCAGAGAGTGCGGTTCAATAGGGTAGAATGGTAAATCGCGGCGCATTCGTCTAGCGGCCTAGGACGCGTCCCTCTCAAGGACGAGACCACCGGTTCGAATCCGGTATGCGCTACCATGCTTGACTTTTACCTTGTGACAGCTTTATAATACACAAGTTTGCGTTCATTAATATTTTAGTCTCCGTTTTGCGCCCGAGTGGCGCAATGGCAGCGCAACCGACTTGTAATCGGTAGGTTAGCGGGTTCGACTCCCCTCTCGGGCTGTTTAGCTTTTTTGAGGCGGGAAATTAATGGAGAGGTGCCGGAGTGGCTAATCGGAACAGTCTGTAAAACTGTCGTCCTTACGGGCTTCGCAGGTTCGAATCCTGCCCTCTCCACCAGGCGTTCATCTAAGAAATAATTCGTTCATCTGAGAATAAATTAATTTAGAGTGTCAAGTCAAAGTGGCAGATCTTCAAGTTCGAGCCGCGCGAATAAAACTTGAAGTCTGTGGCTTTTGACTTGTTTTTAATGGACAGATAATCACAAAATCTGTATAATGCTAGTGTAATTATGCCCACATAGCTCAGTAGGTAGAGCACGTTCTTGGTAAGAACGGGGTCATCAGTTCGAATCTGATTGTGGGCTTTTAAAAAGAAGGGGGAATAGAATGGCAAAGAAGAGATTTGAACGAAATAAACCGCATCTCAATGTAGGCACCATCGGTCATGTGGCTCATGGGAAAACCACCACAACAGCAGCAATTACATTGGTGTTATCAAAACAGGCTGGCAGCGGCGTATCTTATACGGCGTATGATTCCATCAACGCCGCACCGGAAGAAAAAGCCAGAGGTCTTACCATTGCCATTTCTCATATTGAATATGAAACCGCCAAGCG
>DAOUAU010000272.1:0-11571 GCA_034433195.1 Dehalococcoidales bacterium | reverse complement strand
ATCTTCTCCAGGAACAATATTCAAAACAAAATAGTCCATGCTCCCTTCAGCATGGACTATTTTAAGGTCACCGAACTCCGTTCCACTCATAATGAGTAGATTTTAAAAATCTTTAAACTATACTCGGCCGGTCTTCACAAACAGAGTAGAGGAGAGAATGAAGGCAAAAACCCCATCTCAATCGAAAAATCAGAGTTTTTGCCCGTCACCTTTTCAATTACCGCAAACTGATATTATTTGGCTTTGCCGATTTTGAACATTTTGGTCCCGCAGGTCGGGCAAGTCCCGGAGGTAGCGGGTCTTTTGTTCTTCATGACAATGGCCTTGGCTGCCTTCATCTCTTTCTTGGCTCGGCATTTGACGCAATATGCTTCCATCTTGCACCTCCTTTTGAATACGAACGATATACCTTTTCAAGCTGAATGTCAAGCTGTTTTAAGCACGTTTTTGATGACTTTTTCAACTATTTTGGATTTATCTGCTGTAAGTCCCAAAAATACCCTTAAACAGGCTGATTTAGCTTGCTTTGGTCAAACCGATGCGTTATGCTGGTAGGGAGTGGGGACAGATAGGTCCCGGTGGGCTTCGCGGGCTTCAAACCCGTTTGGGGGGCACTTCGTGTCTCCGGTGGGTTCGACTCCCATCTGTTCCCGCCGAGCTTGAAAGGTACTGTAAACAAACATACTGGTTAAAAAATCAAGCTCAAACTAATAAGGTTACTCTCTCCGAAAGACAGACCGTCATTTCCCGGGGCTTTTCTAACTCCGTACATGGCTCCGGCTTTCTAAGAAAGCCGGATCTGAAAAATTGATCAGACCGACCTGGACCATGTCTATGACCGGTACATTGCAAATGACGGTAAATATCCGCAAATGGTTTTCGTCTGTACTGCGCCGCGGTAAAGCAACGAATACTGAGAAGCCAGACAGGAAAACCACCGCCGGTTCTCCGGCAGTTTAATTGGTATTTCAGGGCTGCGATCTCACCAATAAAATAAATTCAGCTTCGTGTTGCAAATTGAGACTCTGCCGGCCCATCCTTGAAATGACTTCCATGAAACGGTGATTCCTGCCTCTTTAACGGGATAGACAGGGATAATTATACTCGCTACAATAAACTTGAAAAAATGATAGATAATAGCCGCCAAAAATATCTCAGAGAAGAATACCGGGCCCGCGTTAACCGGGTAATTGACTATATTGAAGCTAATATTGATGATGAATTGCCGTTGTCCAGGCTAGCGGATATCGCCGGTTTTTCTCCCTTTCATTTCCACAGGATATTCAGCTCTCTGATTGGGGAGACTGTGTATGGATTTATTCAGCGGGTCAGGGTAGAGAAAGCAGCCGCGATGTTATTACAAAACCCCAGAGAATCAATCACAGCAATTTCACTGACCTGCGGATTTTCCGGTGTTTCGGCTTTTACCCGGGTATTCAAACAAACCTTCGGAATGAATGCCGGTGAATGGCGTAACGGCGGTTTTCAAAAATACCGCAAGAATCGTCAAATGGAACGCAAAGAATGGCAAGTAACCAGCAATATCCGGCAAGAATTTGATCCTCGCCTGAATTACACTGTCAATAAACAGGAATGGAGGGTAGAAATGAAACCGGATAGAAGTTTAATCACCAAAATCGAAGTCAAAGAAATCCCGGAGATGCATCTGGCCTATCTCCGCCACATCGGTCCCTATGCAGGAGATGTTGCTCTTTTTAGCCGCTTGATCAATAAGCTCTGTACCTGGGCCGGGCCTCGCGGCCTGCTGAATTCCAGAGAAACCAGGCTGTTGATCATCTATCATGACAGCCCGGATTTAACCGCCCCTGAGAAGCTCCGCATGGATGTCTGCATCACTGTGGCGCCTGATGCCAGAGTAGACGGAGAGATCGGCAAAGGCACCATTCCGGCTGGGAAATATGCCGTAGCTGGTTTTGAGCTCAAGTCCGACCAGTATACTGATGCCTGGAATTCAATCTACGGCGGCTGGCTGCCGGAGAGCGGGTATCAGCCGGACGACCGCCCCTGCTTTGAGATGTACCTGAATGATCCCGGGACCCACCCTGAGGGTAAAAGCATGGTAGATATCTATGTGCCCGTTAAACCAATTTAGCGAACCGGTGAGGTCTTCTTGAAACCAGAGTTACCACCCCGGGGAGCTGGAACGCTCCCCGTATATTTTCAAGGAGGAATTCCGATGACCGCGGAGATCATTGATACGAATGCGGAAAACATCCTCAAATTTGGAATCTGCGGATACAAAAGCTTAAAGAAGCCCGGTTATCCGGAGAAGCTCAAATGGCTTATTGAAAGATTTAAAGAAGGTTTGAAAATAAAAACACTCTATTCCGTTCATGATGGGACACAGGGCATGATTGAATACATCCCCGGTGAATATTGTTGGCGGCCGGTTGAGGCCGGTGGGTATATGTTCATTCATTGTATTTTCTCCGGGTTTAAAAGCACTTATAAAGGGAAAGGATACGGTACATTGCTTTTGAAAGAATGTATAGCCGAAGCCAGGCAGAGAAATAATTATGGTGTTGCTGTGGTGACACGCACAGGGCCATTCATGGCAGGAAAGGAAATATTTATTAAAAACGGGTTCGAGGTCGTTGACAGCGCTCTACCGGATTTTGAGTTGCTCAGGATAAAGTTCAGGGAGAATGCACCTCAACCAAAATTCAAAGGTAATTGCAAGGCACTATTGACCCGGTATGATCGGGAATTGACGATAGTCAGAGCTTTCCAGTGCCCTTACACGGTTAAAAATGTCAACGAAATGTGTCAGACGGCAGAAGCCGCATTCAATTTGAAACCAGCAGTCATCGATCTCAAGGACTATGCTGAAGCTCAGGAAAGCCCTTCTCCGTTTGGTACCTTTGGCATAATGTTCCGGGGTAAAGTGATAGCTTATCACCCGATCAGCGGAACAAGATTTTCCAATATTATCAAAAAAGCGCTGGGAAAATGAGGACATTTCAGTCTCACTGGCAATAAACCCTTTTAATATATTGCCGGCTATGTTCTGGTGGTGGTTTCTTTAGTCGTTCTCGCTTCAGCCCCGGTATGCGAACACCCTGACCACCGCTGTCTGCTGCCTTTGCACAATATAGGTAAAAAGTTTATTGCCAACCCGTGGCGGCCATATAATATATTAGTATGGGGGAGAAAAAAGAATATAATCCTGATGTCTACCGGCGATTGGAACTGGTCCAGAAACAATTCAGGACCAACCTGGCCGAAAATAAACGAGAGCTGTCCAGGGCCAAACGGCGGGCGGTGTGGAAGCATATCCGGCAGAACCGGACGCAGATCGGCCGGATAGTGCTCTATGCTGGACTGGGCATCCTGCTGACAGCGGTGATAGTGGTGGTGGTTATTGACAAAATATGATCTTGCGGCTTATGGTAAAACGGCATGATAAACCAATATCCGGCCTTAACAGCTTTGGTTTTTATCCTGATTATGACGTTAGCGCTGTCTTCGACAGGCTGTGACCGGCTGGTCAATATTACCGGAAAGGTCTATCAATGGATAGACCATCCGGAACGCGCCGGCAGTTTGATCTTTCATAAAGAATATTCGGTGACGGGGATCATGAAGGGTGACGTTCCGCAGGGGCTAAACCTGAAACCGCTTAAAGATGCGCGGGTCAGCGCCTATGGTCAGTATAAAACTGAGACTTTCTATTCCAGCGAGATAACCGATACCGAAGGAAAATTCAGGTTAGTCATCTCGCTGGGTTACAAAATGGACAGCTACAGCACCACGGTTGAGGCCGCGCACTATGGTTTCATGCCCGTCAAACGCCTGATTACTGATGTTGGGGATTCACATATCGTAACTTTCGTACTGGTGCCCCAGGCCGCCGAAGCGCAATAGTCCGGGTATCAGGCCTGGCGAACGGTTTGAGAGTTACTATCCTGAGGCAGCTTTTACCCCTTTTCACCCGCCACACGATCATCACCAACACGCCGGGTCAGTTTTTTATCATCCAGGTATTCCAATATGGCTAAGGTATATTTGCGGCTGCTCTGGAACATGTCCCGCACTTCGCCCAGAGTAATTTTCCCATTTTGTTTGATTTTAGCCATGATTTGAGATGTCATGTCATCAAACGCGCGGGATGAGAAAATCACCCCGGCCGCAGTTTTTACGATTTGTCCGCGATCAATCAGCAGATTGAGTAAATCCGGATCCAAAACAGCTTCCGGAGCCGGTGAATAAGGATTCTGATTAAGTTGCTTGAGATAGGCTTCCAAACGGGCCTGTTGTTCCCGGTTCAGGTTAACGCTATAACCCTGCAAACGCACCAGGGCATTCTCTTCCACTATCAACCCGGCGCTGATCAGCTTCTGTAAACCTTCCAAAAAATGAGCCCCCAGTTTAACTTTACTGCTAATCTCGGCTTTGGGTATACCCAATCGCAGCGGATACTTGCGATGGTAGTCTCTGACCATAGCGGACATGTTCTCCGCCACTTGCTTCCAGGCCGCATCCGTATATAGCAAGCTGTTCTTGCCTTCTCCCAGGGCTACGATGCTGCCGTTCTCGATCAGAGCATCAATCATGCTTTGGGCCAATTGTGGCTCCATATTGCTCTGGGACAATAAAAGAGCCCGTTCCTGGGGCTGTTTAGCTTTCAGTGCCGCCAGCAGAGCAGCTTCAATTTTGCCTTCTCCCCGCACCTTCAGATTCTCTATCGTCTCCGCTCTGAAACGGCGGTGCTTTTCTGCGGGATGGGCTTCTATCACCCGGCCGCCCCCCAGAGTATCCATGGGTGAGCGGATGACGTAACGGTCATTGTTCACCGTTGCCAGAGGCTCATCCAGCACAAATTGCACGTATGTGGTTTCACCCGGCTGAATATCCTCTTTTTCCAGAACACGGACACGGGCCATCACCTCGGCTGAACCGGTGTGCAGGCTGACCTCGGTATTATGCTTCAACGGCCGGTCCGGTTGAGTCAGCAAACGCAATTTGGCGTCAATCAACACAGTGGGCGTCAGCCACCCGGGTTTGGTTAAGACCTGACCGCGTTTGATATCGGATGAATTAAGACCGACCAGGTTGACGGCCACGCGACTGCCGGGGTTAACGCTGTGCAATTGGATCTTATGAGTTTGCAGAGCCCGGACACGGGATTTCAAGGCTCCGGGTTGAATTTCAACCTCCTGGCCAAGATGCAAACCGCCGTCAACCAGAGTGCCTGTGACCACGGTCCCAGACCCGGAGATGGTGAAAACGCGGTCAACCGGCAGGCGAGGTTTCTGGATATCACGTTTAGGTTGATACTGACTGAGGATTTTTTCAATCACGTTTTTGAGCTCTTCCAGACCCGCTCCGCTGACCGCTGAAACCGGGACCACCGGCGCCCCGGCAAAACGGGTGGACTTCAAGAGATCATCAATTTCCATTCCCACCAGGGTAATCTGATCAGCGTCAGCCAAATCAGATTGGGTGATAACAGCAATCATATGGGGCACTTCCATCAAATCCAGAATGGCCAGATGCTCACGGGTCTGCTGTTTGATGGACTCATTCGCCGCCACAATTAACATCACCAGGTCCATGCCGCTGACACCGGCCAGCATATTCTTGATAAAATGCTCATGGCCTGGAACATCTACTACACCCACTTCGCGCCCGCCGGGCAGCTTCAGCCAGGCAAATCCCAGTTCAATGGTCATTTCACGCAGCTTTTCTTCTGCCAGACGGTCCGGGTCGATCCCCGTCAGGGCTTTAACCAGCGTAGATTTGCCGTGGTCAACATGACCGGCGGTACCGATTACAAACAAATGATTACTCCCGGATGACAGATACAATAATGATTCTGTGCCATAAAATAAAAATTAGAAAACTGCTCTGACTTGATTCCTGCAGCAAGCACTGATGAGCAGGAATTGAATATTCTGGAGCGTTTATGTGCTGGTGCCGCTGGGTCTCAAATCCTGCCAGGCCTGTTTTAAAGCTTTAATTACCAGCTCATCCTGATCCGGCCTGACAGTGCGCGGATCCAAAACCAGGAGACCCTCATACAACCGGCCCACTACCGCCGGGTATTGTTGCCGCAAATGAGCGGCCAACTTCTGAGCCAGAGCCGGTATTTTAACATCACCCAGGCATAACAGGCGGGTTGGCAAGGCGGCCCCCGGCAGACTGCCGCCGCCAATCAGGCTCTCCCCATCTGCTACCCTCCCGGAAACCGCCTGAGCCCACAGATTGGCCCGCCGGTCGATCTGGCCCAGCGGCATGGATATCATCTGCCAGACCGGCACCTTAGTCAGGGCTTCACCTTTAAGATAGTGTATCAAGGTAGCCGAAAGACCGGCCAAACGGGTCTTATCAATTCTTAACGCCCGCACCAGCGGGTGTTTTTTGAGTTTATCGATGTACACTTTTTTGCCCACGATGATACCGGCCTGAGGACCGCCCAGCAGTTTATCGCCGGAAAAGAAAGCCAGGTCCACCCCTTTGGATATGCTCTCTTGAATAGTCGGTTCCGCAGCCAGTCCAAATTGAGCGGTATCCAGCGGACAGCCGCTCCCCAAATCATCAAAAACCGGTATGGCCCGGGTTTTCCCCAGCGCTGCTATTTCCTCCAGAGAGACCGTATGCGTGAAGCCAACCACCCGGAAATTGCTGGGGTGTACTCTCAAGAGAGCGCCTGTTCTGGCAGTGACCGCCGCTTCATAGTCCTGGATATATGTGCAATTGGTAGTACCCACCTCAACCAGTCTGGCGCCGCTCTGTCTCATCACTTCCGGAATGCGAAAACCGCCGCCGATTTCCACGGCCTGGCCGCGGGAGACAATCACTTCTTTGCGCCTGACTAAGGCGGCCAAACCCAGCATCACGGCCGCAGCATTATTATTTACTACCAGACCAGCTTCAGCTCCGCTTAACCGGTAGAGCAACGGCTCAATATGGGTATGGCGGGAGCCGCGCCCGCCGCTGACCAGATCAAATTCCAGGTTATTATAACCGCTTGAGGCCATGTGCATGGCGGTGATGGCATCTTCGCTCAGCGGGGACCGCCCCAGATTAGTGTGCAAAATCACCCCGGTAGCGTTGATCAGCGGACGCAGGCCAGGTTGCGAAAGAGCTTCGGCCCGCTTTACGATATCAGCAACAATGTCAGAAACGGCAGGCAGGTTTTGACCTTTGATTAATTCAGCGCGGCAAACGCTCAAGGTCTCCCGTATCAAATTCGCAATCAGGTCACGCGGAAAGACTTCCTCCAGAGCCTGAATGCTTTTTTCACTCAGTAGACGGTCCACCGAGGGTAAATGCCGCAGTTTATTTTCCATTGAACTTATTATACCTTTCCCTAAACATCAAGCCAAATGTCCACCGCCTGCAAAGGTCAGCCTGGAACCGCAAGTCCTGACGCCAACAGGGCTGATCAGGTTCGGTTTTTCACTTTCGACTGGTTTAGTGCTATAATTAGTTACTAATTCTTAATTTATTCGTAATTTTCTAACTAATATCATTCTAATCTAATAAATATGACCTTTATTTCCGTTGGTCACTATATTATCACGGAGGTTATCATGAACGAGGCTGATGTCAAATTGGTGTCCGGTGCAGGTAAACAAATCCTTAACAATATTGAGCGGATTATCGTCGGCAAGAGTTCGGTTATCGAACTGGTGCTGGTCTGCATTTTTTGCGAGGGGCACATTTTGCTGGAAGATGTCCCGGGAATTGGAAAAACAATGCTGGCCCGGTCAATCGCACGCTCCTTGAAATGTCAGTTCCGGCGTCTTCAGTGTACACCGGATTTGCTGCCTTCGGATATCACCGGCACCTACATTTATAACCAGAAAAGCGGCGATTTTGAATACCGGCCGGGACCCATTTTTACCCAGATAGTGCTGGCCGATGAGATCAACCGCGCCACCCCACGCTCACAATCAGCCTTGCTGGAAGCCATGGAAGAACGCCAGGTCACTCTGGAGGGGGAAACCCGCCTCCTGCCGCGGCCTTTCATGGTACTGGCTACTCAAAACCCGGTCGAACTGGAGGGCACCTTTCCTCTGCCGGAAGCCCAGATGGACCGTTTCCTGATGCGGCTGAAAATCGGCTACACTACCGAATCTGAGGATGCCGTTATCATGCACCGTTTCTCCCAGCACAATCCCATCGAATCACTGGAACCGGTTATTGATGGCGCACAGGTTATCAACTTGCAAAAAGCCTGCCGGCAGGTTTATATCAATCCGGATATTCAAAAATATATCATTCAGTTAGTGCGGGCTACCCGTGACCAGCCACATGTCGAATTGGGTGCCAGTCCGCGGGCGATGTTGGGTTTGTACCGCACTTCCCAGGCACTGGCCGCTTTACGCGGGCGGGCTTTCGTCATACCGGATGATGTCAAGTACCTGGCGCCCTTCATTATGGCCCACCGCATCATCCCGGAAGCATCCATTTCACTCAAAGGCGGGCGGGGTGAAGATGTGGTACGGGCGGTACTGGAATCAGTTCCGGCGCCGGTGGAGGCAGAACCCGGGAATATTTAGGGAGTTGGCAAATGCTGGGCGGCGCCTGGATTTTTATTACGGTTTTATTATTGCTGTTGGCGGTGATACTGAAACAAGCCCCGCTGTTCATCGTGGCGGCCTTGTTTTTCCTGAGCTCCGGCGTGGCCCGCCTGTGGTCACGCTACTCACTGACGCGCCTGCAATATCAGCGCAAACTATCGGCTAAAAAGGTCTTCTGGGGTGATCAGATCACCCTGGATATCAGCGTCTCCAACAGCAAAATGCTGCCTATGCCCTGGATTATGGTGCAGGAAGAAGTGCCGCGTGGGGTGACTTTCCTGAAAGGCAGACTGTCTGCTTCACACAAAAGCAACACCGAAGTCCTCTCCAGCTTTCTTTCCCTTAGCTGGTATCACAAGGTGACCCGCCGCTATCCTATCCAATGCCAGAAACGGGGCACCTTTGTCTTTGGGCCGGCCAGCATCAGTTCGGGTGACCCTTTCGGTTTTTTTCGAAAGAAAATCGCCTATGAAGATAATTCCCGTTTACTGGTGTACCCCAAAATTTTACCGCTGGAAGACATCGGTATTCCCTCCCGTCATCCGTTTGGTGATTTACGCATTAAACGGCACCTTTTTGAAGATCCAGTACTGGTCATGACCACCCGTGAGTATGTCAGTGGAGACCCCCTGAAACATATCCACTGGAAATCCACCGCCCGCTTGCAGCGGCTCCAAAGCCGGGTCTTTGAACACACTACCACCATCGATATGGCCCTCTTTCTGGATACCCGCACCGCGGCGGATACCAATTACTGGAGCATCATCAGTCCGGATTTTTTGGAGACAGCCATTCTGACCGCCGCCGCTATTTCCAACCACTCATTTAATGAAGGCTATAAAGTAGGCTTATACGCTAATGAGTATTACCATCAATCCGAGCATCTGATGAAGCTGGCGCCCTCCAGCAATACCGATCAGTTCCGCAATATTTTAGAAGCTCTGGCCCAAATTCAGGGCATTCCGGCTTTGACCCTGGATAAATTGCTGATCCGCGAAGCCCGTCAGATGCACTGGGAAACCACTATTGTAATCATCACGGCAGTGCCAACACTGGAACTGATTACCACCTTAAAACGTTTCAAACGGGCCGGACGCCGGGTAGCCATGGTCCTGATCGGCCATGACAGCCTGCCGGGCAACATGGAAGGTATTCAGGTCTACCGCGTTTCTGAAGAGGTTTACAAGAACAATTTGGAGAGCCTTCGTTTGGTGCAGAAGCAATAGCGAAATATGGCCATTAACAGTCTGATCAATAAAATAAACATTCCGGGCTTGCCGCAGGTCATACCTGTCCTGGCGGTGATGATGGAAGTTTTCTGGATTTATACCTGGTTGATGTGGATCAGCACGCTGCCGGCTTTACGCTGGGATTCCACCCCGCTGAATTTAATCTCCTGCCTGGCATTGGGTATCCTGGTAGAAGTGACGGCGCGGTTAGCTCTGAACAGCCGCTGGACTTTGAAAAAAGTGCGCCTGGTGATCCTGCCGGCCAGTTTTGTTTTTCTGTTTATCATCATCCGTCTTAATCTGGGCGGGGATTATGCAATATACGATCCCCGCTGGTTCAACTACATCGGCGGAGAAATATCCGAACTGGTGACGGCTTCGGTTTTCGGGATCTTTATCATCTGGAGAGCTATCAGCGCCGGGCAACAGGACAGTTCTTTCACTTCCATCTACCGCCGTTTTCTGACCGGCTTGATATGTATCATTCTTATCCTGGTCATCTGGCGCTTCGGCAACTCTCTGGTTTCCAATATCTGGCACGGCGTAGGACTGGAAGTATTGCTCTTCTTCGGGTGCGGTTTGTTAGCTCTGGCAATCGCCAATCTGGAGCGATTGCGGCTGGAATTATTACAGCATCAGGAAGCCACCGCTTCCTTTAGCCGCCGCTGGATTTCCATGTTGATTATCATGGTGATCGCCATTTTAGGGCTCGGGATTCTCCTGACCGGGCTGCTTTCTCAGGAAACCGGCGCTGCTATCGTCCGTTTTCTGGGCATGCTGGGCCAATGGCTGTTGACCGGCTTCCTGTACCTGTTGTATCCGGTGGGGTTTCTGTTACAGGTCCTTCTATGGGTTGCCAGATATCTTCTGGCTTTGATCCGGCGGGAACCTCCACCACCGCTGGACCCGAATGCCATGGGTGACAACATGCCCGATTCATTGGTGGCTGGAGATGGAGCTTTGCCGCCCGCCCTGGTGGCTGCCATGAAATGGGGCTCTATTCTGATCGCTGCCGGACTGGTAATCTTCTTTCTGTCCCGTTTGCTGAACCGCTATTACAAAGTCAAAACCGAAGAAGGCGTAGAAGAGATTCATGAAACTCTGGGTTCCTGGAATCTGTTGAAAATGGATCTGCGCGGTTTTCTGATCTGGTTATTCCGCCGGCTACGCCGGCGCAAAAACCTTCAAAAAGTGGATGAGCACACACTCCGCTCGCCAGCACTGGAGGAAGGAAGCGATAAGCTGTATACCATACGGGAAATATATCAGGCCATTTTATGGGAAGGCCGTTACAACGGCACACCCCGCCGCTCCAGCGAAACTCCTTATGAATACAACCGCCGTTTAAAAGAACACCGTGAAACCATGGCCCAGGAATTGGACACACTGACCGAATCCTATATCTTTGAGCGTTATGGGCAAATTAACCCTGAGCCGGAGAAAGTGCTCTGGCTGAACCGCGTGTGGCGCAGCTTGCGCCATAAGTTCAGGAGCAAGGAGGCTGATTTATGAGCACTGCCATAAAAAAACCTTTTTACATCTATATTCTTTCTGATTTGCTGCGAAATGTTTTATATGTCGGCGTGACAGTTGATCTCAAAGGCAAAGTATCCCTGCACAAACAAGGTGCCATCGAAGATTTCACCAAACGTTTTAAGGTTAATACCCTGGTCTACTATGAAGTGACCGAAGATTCACTGGATGCAATCACCCGGGAAATCCAGCTCAAGGACTATTCCCGCAAAAAGAAAATCGGGTTGATCGAAGGTTTCAACCCGTCCTGGGAAGACCTC
>DAOUAU010000271.1:0-2350 GCA_034433195.1 Dehalococcoidales bacterium | reverse complement strand
AGCAACTTCTCATTGGGGTTTTTGGCCGCTGGTTTCACAATGGCGGTCTTCATATTTTTGCTTGTATTTTTAGAATTTTTCTTCATTCCTGTCCCTCCCACAAATGAAATCCTTTTCCCTTAATATTGTAGCAAAACTCCGATCAATAAACCTGAAAGTGGGTGAGAATTTGACAGTTGCCAGAGGCAGGTATAAAATAACGCCAATGATAAATACCTATTGACCGGAGGAACGGCGCTGGCTCCTCCGATTTTTTGTGAATAATAAACGTGATTTTGGCTCTGGTAATATTTATACTGGCTATCGCGCTGGTAATGGTTCGTCCCAGGCCTTTTAACGAAGCTACTGCTGCCGGCCTTGGTGCTGCCGCTATGATAATCCTGGGAGTGGTGTCTCCGTCTGATGGATGGCAGGTTTTTCTGAATAATTTAAGCATCCTGCTTTTCTTCATGGGTTTGATGCTGATCAGCATCATCGCGGATAAAGCCGGTTTTTTTGAATGGTGCGCTCAAAAAGCGGTGATGTTGGCGGGAGGAAAAGGTCCGGTTCTGCTGGCTTTGATTTTTGGGTTAGGCACTTTTCTGACTGCTTTCTTCTCCAATGATGCTACTGCCCTGATTCTAACACCCATTGTATTTACTCTGGTCACCCGCCTCAAACTCAACCCTCTGCCTTATGTCTTCGCCTGCGCTTTTATTGCCAATACAGCGTCCATGCTGCTGCCGGTATCTAATCCGGTCAACCTGCTGGCCGTAGAAAAATTCGGACTGACGCTTGGTCAATATCTGAAATATCTGTTGGTCCCCAGCTTGCTGGTTATCAGTCTAAACCTGGGTATGTTTATGTTGATTTTCCGTAAAAGCGTATTTAACGCTTTCTGCCAGAGGCTTGATATCAAACCATATAAAATCGACCGTTTTTTCGTTATCATCAGCGGGGGATTGGGGCTAACTGCCCTGGGTTATATTCTGGTCTCAATGTATGGGCTGCCTTTGGCTTATCCGGCTCTAGGTGGGGCTACTCTTTTACTGGTCTGCGCTTTCGCCTTTCGCCGTATCCGCATTCAGCAAGTCTACCACGGGATTTCATGGTCTATTTTCCTTTTTATCTTTGCTCTGGCGGTGCTGGTTAAAGGGCTGGAGAATAGCGGCTTTATAACCGTGCTTACCGCTAAACTGGCGGAGTTGACTGTTCTGGGTCCGGTACAGGCTCTGTTTTCTGTCACACTGGGAACTGCTTTAGGATCAAATTTGATTAATAACTGGTCAATGATGATGGTTTCTGTATCCAGTCTGGAAAGCCTAGCAGCACAGGGCGCCGGGTTTCATCAATCTCTGATATACGGCGCCATTATGGGCGCTGATTTGGGACCTAACATCGCTATCCTGGGGTCGCTCTCCTCCATGCTATGGCTGGCTTTGCTAAAAAAACGGGGTTTGGATATTCATCCTTTGCAATATCTGAAATTGGGCTTGATAGTGACGCCGGTTATCCTTATGATGGGAGTATTGGCCCTTTATCTGTGTGGAGTTTGGTGGGGTTAAGTTATGATTGAGGAGAAGCGGGTCAGCGGGTTTTGAGTTAGACTATTACTTAAAACGAATGCTGACAGCTTATAAAACCGGTATGAAGGTAATAGGCGTTGCGGGTTTGAACGGTTCAGGTAAAGACCAGGTGCTTAAGTACCTGAATAAGCAATACTCTATTCCTTTTATTTCGGTAGGAGACATAGTGAGGGAGGTAGCGTCTCTGGAAGGGCTGGCGCTGATACGAGAAAACCTGGACATGGTCACTGAAAAATATTTCCGGCTTCATGGTCAGGGCTATTTTTTGAAGTTGGTGATAGATCATATCAAAAGGAACCAATGGAACATCAGCGGCATTAGCGGAGTCCGTTCTCCGGATGATGTAGCATTGCTGCGAGAAGCCTTTAAGCATGACTTTATATTGATCAAGGTTATTGTCAGCGATGACACAGTGCGCTTTAACATGATGCTGGCCCGCGGCAGCCAGCGTGATAATCTCACCTGCGAACAATTTTTGGAGCAAGATAAATCCAGCGAATCTATATTTCGTATCCGGGAGACTCTTCAATTAGCTGACGCGGCTGTCTCCAATGATGGAACGTTAGAAGACCTCTACAATGCCATTGAAACGTTGGTCAGAAGACAAATATTTAACTAGATCCGGTTTGGATCTCCTGATATCAAGTTATTAAACAGTGAGGTATTTAATGGATAAAAAAGAATTAGCACATAAAATTTACTCTGTCTCACACATTACCGGGACTTTCAAATTACGTTCCGGTCAAATCTCTGACCAGTATTTTGATAAATATCTCTTTGAAGCC
>DAOUAU010000270.1:0-3624 GCA_034433195.1 Dehalococcoidales bacterium | reverse complement strand
GAGGACCGCAGTTTGAAGGTAGCGCAGTCCATGGCCAGAGTGATGAAACAGGCCGGAATCAATTTTGGGATTCTGGGCGAAGAAGAAATGTGTTGTGGTGATCCGGCCCGCCGGCTGGGGGCTGATCATATCTTCCAGATGCTGGCAGCCAACAATATCCAGCTTTTACAGAGCTACAACATAAAAAAAATTGTGACCGCCTGTCCGCATTGCTTCAACACTATTAAGAATGAGTACCCGCGGTTGGGAGGTCAGTTTGAAGTTATTCATCATTCCCAATTCATTGCAGATTTGATTAAACAGGAAAAATTGAATATCAGCCGGACCAATGAGGCAGTCATAACCTATCAGGATCCTTGTTATTTAGGACGCTATAACGCGGTATATGAAGCTCCCCGGCAGATATTGAAGAGCATCTCCGGGCTGACACTGCGGGAAATGGACAGAAGCCGGGAAAATGGGTTCTGTTGCGGCGGTGGAGGCGGCCGGATGTGGCTGGAAGAAAAAAGCGGAGAACGGATCAGTGAGATGCGTCTTGCCCAGGCTGTTAAAACTGACGCCCGGATGATGGTGACTGCCTGTCCCTTCTGTTTACAGATGTTTGAGGATGCCGCCAAAGCCAAAGAGGTGGGGGAATCCCTGGAAATCAAAGATATTGCCGAAATAGTGGATGAATTGCTGGATATCCGCTCTGAGCGCGCAAAATCCGGCAGCAACGAGAATACCGGGTAAACCAAGGAGACAAATGTGAAGAATATCATCGTCTGCATGAAGCAAGTACTTGATCCGGAGGCACCGCTATCGCTTTTTAAAATTGATGCCGCAGCCAAACAGGCGGTGCTGCCGAAAGCGACGCCGCCGGTTTTGAGTCCGTTTGACGAAAACGCTCTTGAAGCGGCGCTCAAAATTAAAGACGGCCAACCGGCCAATATCAGTGTAATCAGCCTGGGGAAGAAACTTTCCCGCATGGTGGTGAAATCAACTCTGGCCGCCGGCGCGGATCAGCTGATCATATTGGAAGATGAAGCTTTTGATGAATTTAATACCTGTCTGACAGCCCGCGCGCTGGCAGCCGCCATCAAGAAACTGGGGCAGTATGATCTGATTTTATGCGGCCTGCAAGCTGCTGATACTAACGCCGGACAGGTGGCTATCGGAACGCCAGTATTTTAGGCCTGCCCTGCATTACGGCGGCTCGTAAAATTGAACTTGTCAACGATCAGTTAATGATTGAAAAAGGCATCGCGGACGGTTTTGAGTTGATTAAAACTGCCGTTCCGGCGGTGGTCACCACCAGCTATGAGGTGGGGGCCCTGCGTGAGCCTGGAGTAGAGGCTTTTATGTCAGCCGGCAAAAAGCCGTTAACCGTCTGGAATGCGCAGCAACTGGGGCTGGAAAATGTTAAAACCTCCCGCACCGATATTATTAAGATGTACCAGCCGTCTCATACCGGCCAGTGCGTAATGATTGAAGGGACCGCCCCTGAACAAAAGGCCGTCAACATGGTGAAGAAACTTAAGGAAATCAAGGTGATTTGAAGTTACCGGTTGGGTATTTTCTACTTCAAATCGACTAGCCGGTGATATTAATTTGAAATATATTCAAAGGGGCAAATGATATGTCAGGGAATAAGGGGGTCCTGGTTTACTGTGAGGCCGATGGAGATAAACTGGCTGCTATTTCAATAGAATTATTGGGCGCCGGCAGCCGTTTGGCAGCGGCTACAGGAGAAGAACTGTCCGCGCTGGTAGTTGGCAGCGGTATTTCGGGCTTAGCCCAGGAAGCAATCTACTACGGGGCCGGTAAAGTCTATTCCGCGGATGCGCATTTTTTAAAAGATTTCCAGAGTGAGTTGTATTTAAAGGTTGTGGAACAAGTGGTTCAGCAAGCCGTACCATCCATCATTCTATTTGGCCAGAATCAGGCAGGGAAAGAACTGGCTCCCTGGTTAGCCTTTCGCCTGAACAGCGGCGCCAGTATGGACTGTCTGGCACTGGAAATCGATGCGGCTTCGAGACGGATGCTGATGACCAAGCCGGTTTACGGAGGCAATGCCCAGGCAGTGCAGGTGTGTCAAAGCGATCCTCAGATTGCCACTGTCAGAAGTAAAGCCATGGCCGGGGCAATCAGGGATGTGTCTCGCTGTGGTCAGATTTTTGATCAAACGGTGGAAGCCGGTTTGGAGGGACTTAAAACCAGAGTCATCGAAAGGAAGATAGAAGTTCAGGCAGGGATCAAGCTGGAGGACGCCAGGGTGGTGGTATCGGGTGGCCGTGGCATGAGCAGTTTAGCCGGTTTTCAGCAATTGGAAGAGATTGCCGGACTTTTAAAAGGAGCGGTGGGGGCAACGCGTCCGCCTTGTGATAACAAATGGATAGCTGATAGCCAGCAAATTGGTTTGACCGGTAAAGTGGTTAGCCCGGAACTGTATATTGCGGTTGGACTTTCCGGTGCCAGCCAGCACCTCAGTGGATGCTCTGGCGCCAAAATCATTATAGCTATTAACAAAGATCCGGAGGCCAATATCTTTAAGGTGGCTGATTATGGGATTGTGGCTGACTGGAAGACCGTTATACCGGCATTCATTGCCACGTTGAAGGAGGGAGCCGGATAACCAGAAAATAACAAATCCCGGTAATAAATACAATAGCACAGATTTACTTTATTCCTGATCGAAGGAGATTGAGAATGGTTAAAAATGAACTGGAAAAAATAGTTGGCAAAGAGAATGTTCTGGACAAACCGGAGATTTTGAAAGAATATTCTGCGGATTGCAGTTTTACCGTGCCCAAAATGCCTTCCGCGGTGGTGAAACCCGGTAATGTCAAGGAAGTGCAGGAAGTAGTCAGATGGGCTAATCAAAATCGTTCAGCGCTGGTCCCGCTTAGCTCCGGAGCTCCCCATTTCAGGGGGGATACTGTTCCCGGGGTTGAAGGTGCGCTTATTGTGGATATGCGCCGCATGAACAAAATAATCCGGATAGATAAAGTCAACAGGGTGGCCATAGTAGAGCCTGGAGTTACTTTTGGAGAACTACAGGCGGCTCTGGCCGGATCCGGAATGAGCGCGTACTTACCGCTCTCTCCGCGCGCCGGCAAATCGGTCTTATCCAGTGTCCTGTAGCGGGAACCAATTACCATGCCCGGTGTGCATTTTGACAGTACTGATCCGATGCTGTGCGCTGAAATTGTATTCGGTAATGGAGAAAAGATGAGGACCGGTGAAGCCGCCGGCCCGGATTCGCTGGAGAAGCAGTGGGAAATCGGCAAAGCCCAGATGAGTCCCTTCGGTCCAACCCAGATGGATCCGCAGAGGTTGGTTTCGGGCGCCCAGGGGACCATTGGGATTGTTAGCTGGATATCTTTAAAGACCCGTTTTTTGTCTGAATTGAGCCGCGCTTTCATGGTATCCAGCGTTACTCTGGAACCTTTGATTGAATTGAGTTATAAATTAACCCGCTTCCGTTTCAGCGGTCATATTTTTATTTTAAACGGTCTCAACCTGGCTTGTTTGGTGCGCCGGGAACCAAAGGATATCGCGGCTATCAAGGATATATTACCGCCCTGGGTAATGTTTGTCAGTTGCGAAGGCTACGGCCCGCTGCCCCAGGATAAGGTAGAATAC
>DAOUAU010000269.1:0-4109 GCA_034433195.1 Dehalococcoidales bacterium | reverse complement strand
TGAAGGCTGGAGAACTGGGTTATCAGGCGCTGGCGGTAACCGACCACAACAATCTCTGCGGCGCCATGCGCTTTGCTCAACTGGGACTTTCGCTTGGAATACACTGCATCACCGGCGCCGAAATAACCCTCAAAGGCGGTCATCATTTGACTCTGCTGGCCAAAGACCGCCAGGGTTACCGTAACCTCAGCCGCCTGCTGACTGCCGCTCACAGCGTTGGGGAACGTGACCATCCGGAATTAGATCCGGCTCTTTTTAACGAGCATCATACTGGACTGGTGGTGCTCTCCGGCTGCCGGCAGGGCGAAATATCTCAATTAATTGATAAATCTGATTTTAGCGCCGCACGGGACCTGGTTCGCCGTTATCTGGACTGGTTTGGGACAGATAACTACTATCTGGAACTACAACATAATCTGGTCAGCGGCGACACTGTCCGTAACCGCAGATTAATGGCCCTGGCTAAAGAAATGGGTATCCTGATTGTGGCTGCCGGCAATGTTCATTACCACGTCCGGGAACGTCATCAACTGCAAGATTGCCTGGTGTCCATCCGGCATTGCAAATGCCTGGAGGAGACCCACCGTGAGCGCCGTCCCAATTCCGAATTCTATTTAAGACCGCTGGCTGAACTGGAATACCTTTTCAGAGACTGTCCGGAAGCTCTCAACAATACCGTTAAAATATCTCAACAATGCACACTGGATATCAGCCGTGACCTCAATTATGCTTTTCCGCAGTATCCGGCGCCGCCAGGCTACAGCGCTGATAGTTATCTGGAGAAATTATGTTATGAGGCCGCTGTCCGGCGTTATGGTTCCATTACCGAAGCGGTCAAAAACCGTCTGGATGAAGAATTCGGGCTGATCCGCCGCTATAAGCTGGCAGGCTTTTTGTTAATGTACCATGAGGTAATCAAGCTGGGACGCGAAGTGATGATAGAGCAGGGATTGACCGACCCCTCTCTCTCACTGGAAGAAAATCCGCCGGGCCGTGGGCGCGGTTCTTCAGTTTCTTTGCTGGCCGGTTATCTGATTGGCCTTTCCCATATCGACCCTTTAAAATATAAACTCTCTCTGGAGCGCTTTTTACCCTCAGATACTATGAGCAGTGTGCCGGATATAGATTTGGATTTTCCTCGCAGCATCCGCGAAGCCCTGATTCTGCGTACCCATCAGAAATGGGGCTGGCAGCACGCCGCTCTGACCGGCACCATTGCTACTTATATGGTCAAGGGCGCTGTCCGTGATCTGGGCAAAGCCTTAGGACTGCCGGAAGAAGAAATAGACCAGCTTTCCAAACAGAGCGATTGGGGCAGCGCTAAAAAGCTTGAAAAACAGATGCAAAAATCACCCCGCTTTCAGTCAAAAATAGAAGCTCCGGTATGGCGCGACCTGATTCGCCTGGCCTGGCAACTGGACGGCTTTCCCAAATATATGGGGCAGCACCCCGGAGGCATGATTTTATCTTCTACCCCTTTGATTGATATTGTTCCGGTCCAAAGGGGGGCCATTGAAGGCCGTTATGTCTGCCAGTGGGACAAAGACAGTATTGATGATGCCGGGTTTGTGAAAATTGACTTTCTGGCTCTGGGAGCTCTTTCCCAGATGCAAGAAGCAGTGGAATTGATTAAAGCCCGCACCGGCCGGCGCATCGATATGTCACGCATCGATTTTGAAGATAAAGATGTCTATGATATGCTCTGTACCGGAGATACCATCGGCATTTTTCAGGTAGAATCAGCGGCCCAAATGCAGACCATTATCCGCCTCAAACCGCGCAACCTGCTGGATATGGCCCATGAAGTGGGAGCGGTCAGGCCGGGGGTAGGAGTTAATCATGGCGTGCAGCAATATTTGGCCCGGCGCAGCGGAAAACAAGCTGTTGCCTATGATCACCCGCTGGAAAAACACGCACTGGAAAGGACTTTAGGGGTAGTCTTATTTCAGGACCAGGTTAATCAACTGGCCATTGATGTGGCCGGTTTTCCTCCCAGTGAAGCGGATAGAATGCGGCGGGCTTTTGGCCGCAAGCACAATGCCGAACTGATTGAACAATATCATCAAAGATTTATAGCGGGAGCCAAAGAGAGAGGAGCGAATGAGGCCGCTGCTGAAAATATCTTCAAAAAATTTAACGGGCTCTATATGTTCCCTGAATCACATGCTTTTGCCTTTGGAGTAACTGCCTACCAGGCCTCGTGGCTGAAGTTTCACTATCCTCTGGAATTCTTCGTCGGCCTCTTTAATCAGCAGCCCATGGGCTTTTACAATTTGGAAACCCTCAAAGAAGACGCTAAAAGGCATCATGTAACGGTCTTGAATCCGGATATCAATAATAGTATGGACAGGTGCGTTATTGAAGGACTGGCCTTAAGACTGGGCTTTTTGCAAGTGACCGGGTTAGGCAGCGCTACTGCAGATGCCATATTGCGCGGCCGTCAAGCCGGGCCTTTTCAAAACATCGGTGATTTCCTGGAACGCAGCGGCGTTTTGGAAGAAGTGGCTCTCAATCTTAGCGGCGCCGGGGCTTTTGATAGTCTGGAACCCAACCGGCATAAAGTCAAATGGGAAATCGGGTTGCGTTACCGCCCGGTCAATACCCAGCTCTTTCTACAATTGCCGGTGCAGCAGGATATGCTTGATCTTGCAGGACCCGGTGATTGGGAACGCATGAAAGAGGAATATAATATGCTCGGTCTCTTTCCTTCCGGTCATATTATGGCCAGGTTGCGTCCCCGTTTCAGTTCCAGACTGCAAAGCAGCAAGGATATTCCGCATTTAAGGAATGGGGCTTGTTTTTCTGCTGCCGGGCTGGTTATCCGCCGCCAGAGGCCGCAAGGACGTGTCGTCTTCATTACGCTGGAAGATGAGTTCGGGCATATCCCGCTGATGGTCTTTCCGCAGGTCTATGAAAAACAGGAACACACCTTCAAATCATCTTTCCTGATTATTAAAGGTCGCCTGACCCGGCGTGAAGGCACTCATAATGTGGTAGTAGAGCAGGTTTCTGCCTTTAATGTCATGGATAAGGTACCGCTTTCCAAAGACTGGAGATAGTTGTTCTACATTATTCTTGTTGTTTATAGAATGCTTTCATTAATGGTTGACTACAGGTTCACCGATTGGGTAGCAGTAATGCCGTACCAGTTAAAAGGCATCGGAATCGAATTGGATTCCGTCAAACTGTTACTTTTTTTTTACCAAATATTTACCACGGTCAAGAATATTTTACCAAATATTTACCACAGACTGATATGATAACTGCATCCGTAAATATAAACCATTATTTTACGGCCGTATTAAGCTTAAGACATGTATAGCGGTACCAACAAAAGTAATGGTGACTTTTAAGCATCATTCTCGTTCGGGGAAAGATTCTGTTTTATAACCGGACGTATTAATATCGTTCACATTATCCTGATCGATATTTAAATAATAAGGTGAATATATATATATGGAGGAATGCAATGAAGAGAATTCTCATGGTACTCTCGTTAGTCATGGTTCTGTGCATGGCGCTGGTCGTGCCGGCCATGGCGGTCGGGCCTGGTGTGCAGACCTGGCAGCTGGACAGCACAGTCACATCCGCGGGTTATGAAATGGAAAAGAACGGCGGGCCGAATGATAACGGCCAGACCGGTCAGGTGCCGCTTGGCACCGGACAATCAGCCATCTGGATCGCGGACCAGGTAGCCCTGGCAGATGTCACCTTCAGCGAAGGCGCCTGGATCATGGAAGTCGCTACCGATGCTGACTGGGGCACTGACGGTGATCTATGTGATGTAGAGATCGGTCAGTGGGATGGAACCACATTTGTACCGCTGGCAACTGGTCCGTATGCTATGGAATATACCATATTCCCAAATCCTACCTACAATGTGGTCAAGTATGTCGTTCAGACCGGCGCCATCACGGTTCAAAGTGGCAACTGGCTGGCCGTCAAAATCACCAATAACTCTAATCTTGCTCGCATTGTCTACACCGGTGAAGGTCAGTATGCTTCCTGCCTGAGCTCACCCAACAGTGATCCGGGATATCCGCTGCCTGAACTGGCTACCGCTATTTTGCTGGGCGCCGGTGTGCTGGGACTGGGCGGGTTCATTATGA
>DAOUAU010000268.1:0-2371 GCA_034433195.1 Dehalococcoidales bacterium | reverse complement strand
TAACCTGGACCATCGCAAAGGCTGCTGGCGCTGTCCGGCCGCCTGCAAAGCCTCACTCAAGGCTGGTACAGGTGAATATCATTATCCGGCCGGCAATCACCGCCTGGAATATGAAACCATGGCGGCCTTTGGAGCTAACTGCGCCAATACCAATCTGGAATCTCTGAACATGGCCAACTACCTGTGCAACAGTTACGGTATGGATACCATTTCAGCCGGCAGCATTATTGCTTTTGCCATGGAATGTTTTGAGCACGGCATCCTCACCAAACAAGATACTGATGGTATCGAATTGGGTTGGGGCAATCACCGCGGACTGGTAGCTATTCTGGAAAAAATGGTTAAAAGGGAAGGTTTTGGGGAGGTTTTAGCAGACGGCGTGAAAATGGCGGCCCAGCGGATCGGCCGCGGTTCAGAAAAATTCTGTATACACATCGGCGGGCAGGAACTGGGGATGCATGACCCCAAGGGCGGTTTTATGGCTTATATCGGGCGCCCCATGGGTTCCATGTATGCCATGGACGCCACCCCCGGGCGGCATACCGGCGGTTTTGGTCCTACTGCTTTTGTGGGAACCTGGCTGAACGCCGCCGGTTTATGTTTACACGGCAATCTGTTCGGGGCTCCGGAAAATTTCTATGTGGGCTATACCAGATCGATCATCGGCTGGGATTACACAGTGGAAGAATTACTTCAGACTGGTGACCGGATCGGCACTATGCGGCACTTGTTTAATTTAAGGGAAGGAATTAATCCCCTTAATCATCAGCTCCATAATCGCATTTTAGGGCGTCCGCCCTTCAGCGAAGGTCCGCAGGCCGGTGTGACCGTTGACCTGGAAGCGCAAAACTACTGGAATCTGGGCTATCTGGACTGGGACAGAGTGACCACCAAACCCAGCAAGAATAAATTAATATCTCTGGGCATGCCCGACGAAGCGGAGGCATTATGGCCGCCTGCGCCTTCCGGCCGGGGAGCGAACGGCCCGCCGCCGAAGTAAAAAACCGGAATCCGGTTAGCCAAAATGGTTGAGAGATTAAAAGTGTAAAGGTAAGGAAACGGATGCAGGCGTTTCTCTCTTGATCACATGCGGAGTTTTTTTAAAAACGGTATCGCTGTTTCTCGTTTGACAGTTTGATCTGGCCGTCAAAAACCGGCTCTTAAAAAGAGATGGAGAGCATAAAAAGTGGTAAAATAAGGATAATTACCGGGATAAAGTTAAAATGTCAGGAATGTACTGAGATGTTTAAAGTAAAAATGCCGATGTATGGTCTGTATCACGGAATCACCGATCTGAGAGAAGTGGAATTGGAATTAGAGGACGGGGCCGGCATGCCAGAGGTGGTAGCTGAGATGCGCAAGAAAATCCCGGCCCTGGAAGGCCCGGTTATCCGACAGGGTGAAGACCGCCTGGTGGAGCTCTATAAATTCAATATCAACGGACATTTTTTCTTTGACGGAATGGATTTTAAACTGCATTCGGGAGATCGCATCGCGTTGTTGGTGCCGGCCATGGGAGGCTAGGGAAACCCGAACAAAAAACCAGTGATAGTCTTTCAGGTCACTCCCTTTTGGCGATAAAAGGATTCCGGGTTACGCAGAGGAGGAACCGTTGGCGGGTCCTTGTAATGGTTCGACCTCGGCGGTCTTCATTTCCTTTTGAGCGGCAGCCAACAGTATATTTAAAGAGGTTCTGAGCTGCTCCTGCTGCTCTTCACTCAGGGTGGAGATGATGCCCTTGATAAAATCTATCCGGATCACCTGGCGTGTGATTTTGCGTCCTTTTTCGGTGATGGTCACTCGCACTATGTTCTTTTTCAGTTCATCCCGGTTCTTTTTTACCAGACCTTTTTCTTCCATACGGGAAATCAATTCCGAAACCGAATGCCGTTCCAGAAACAAAACGCGGGAGAGCATGGCTGGAGTAGCTTGCCCTTGATACGCCCAAATCGTGCAAAGAGCCAGTGCCTGATTGGGATGTAAATGTTGCCCCTCTTGTTTTTGTCTGCTACGGATAATGGCTGAGCGGGTTTGAGCGAGCAATAACCAGAGATTATATTGCTTATCATCAGGAAAAGAATCTTCTATGATTTTATCAGGCATTTATCCCACCAATTCTCTGTTTGAAACTGGCTCTCACCATAAATCACTTTGGTGTAATTCTCTTAAATAATAATTCGGCTGACGGCAGGCGTCAAACTCCCGGGCCGGCCGGGGCAAAAAACCTGATGCTCTGATGAAAACGCCCTTTTTCAACCCGGATAACTAAAAGATCAATATATTGCGGAGGGCGTCACCTTTTGATGAATCTTCCATGGCTGTGTTGATTTGGGAAAAAGGATAGTGTCTGGAAACCAGTTCATCCAATTTC
>DAOUAU010000267.1:0-3281 GCA_034433195.1 Dehalococcoidales bacterium | reverse complement strand
CAGGTTTATTGGTCAGTTATGGGATATCAGGGGGAGTAAGAAGAAAAAACCTTATTCCCCTTTTGGTGCTCCTCACCGGAAAGCCGTCCGCCGGGGTACACGGGCGAGACGCCTGTGCCACAGAGGTACTACGGCTTTTGGCTTTAGTCCTTTTTCCGGCCTACGGTGATGACGTAGAGCGGTGATTCATCCTCCGGCATTCCCAGGATTTCTTTGACCTGACTGTCGTGGAAAGCTCCTATAGTGACCATTCCCAGGTTGAGAGCGGTGGTCTGGAGGTATATATTCTGGCAGGCATGCCCCGCCTCCATGTAAACGTACCTGATGCCTCTATCGCCGTATTTGACAGTAGTCCTTTGAAAGACCGCGGCTATGACGATGTTAATGGCGCTTTCTTTAACCCAGGTTTGGCCCAGGTTGGCAACGGCCATCTTTTCTCTTAGATCCCCGTCTTTGACTTTGAGCAGTTCATGACTCTCGGGACGATATTTGTAAGCTCCGGCAGCCAGGCCTTCGACTTTGCCAACAACTACATAGGTCTCCAGAGGGAATAACCCTCCGGCTGATGGAGCAGTCCGGCCTCCCCATTGTGCAGTGATGCCCTGCCCTGCCCACAGTAGTTGTGAGACCTCGTCCAGTTTCAGAGGTTCCGTCGTGTAATCTCTGATAGACCGCCTTTCAAGCAATGTCTGCTCCAGTGACATGTTTCCTTCAAATCTGGGTGCCGGCAGCTTGATATCCGGTGATAGCGGAAGCGCCGTTGTGGTTGATGCCACCGGAACATGACCTGATGTGGTTTTATCCGGGGAGCAACCCGGAAATAGCAAAACAATCAACAGCGAGGCGAGAAAAAAACTCACCTTTTTCCATATAAGACAATCGGATTTGCGGCGGCTTTCCATACTTCAGATTATAGCAGAAATAAAGCATGGATAGAAGATGTTTAGCAGTATTCTCACTATCAAGCTGCCGAAAGGTGCTGGCTGATAAAAAGGGAAAATGAATAGATGGGATGTTATCTTTGGAGTCTCCATTTTTCAATCTGGGCGGTATGCTCGGTGTAATGCGCATAACCGTCCAGGCGGATTCTTTTGACCAGGCGCGGATTGTTATTGAAACAGGAATCCGGGAGGGCCAGAAGATAGTTGACGAACTTTTGATGAACAGAGTGAAATTCACGTTTTATGCGGGTCAGGGTAAAGTCCTTTTTATGAACCTGAGCGCGGCTGTTAAAAGCCTCGATGCCGCCACTGCTGGAATAACGCGGTGTGGACACTCCTTTAATGATCAGTGGGATATTCTCCATGGCTTCTTCCTCCCAGGTGCTGATATGGCCCAGCAAGTCCCGGATGGACCACGCGCCGCACACGTCAGGCTGCATCAGGTCTTTCTCCGAAAGGCCTTCGATTGATTTCAGCAATGCCTGCCAGTTCTCTTCCAGATGTCTTAAAATGGTTGCCTTGCTCATTATAATGCCTAAAAACCGGTACAGCCGTATCGAAGCGCTATTTCAGTTCATCCCAGATGACATCATTCAAATTAAAGACCGGACCATCCTTGCAGACCTGTTTCAATCCTTGTGCGGTGACAATGGTGCAGGAATAACAGATGCCCGTGCCGCAGCCCATGCGGACTTCTAAAGAAAATTGAGAGTGTTTGCCAGACAGCAAAGGTGTGAAGTTCTTGACGATGGACTGGTACATCGGCTGGGGGCCGCAACAAAAAATTTGATCAGCCCAAACCGCTGGTGTTTCCAATAAGGCAGTGACGAAACCCCGGAGTCCGCGTGATCCATCTTCGGTAGCGGTCAGGTATTCCACAGAGGGCGGGATGAATTCCGGAGGTAGAAGCAAGTCGGCGGTTTTAGCGCCTGCCAGCAGTTTAACCGATAAGCCGTTTTGAGTGGCAGATTCAGCCAGATAGATCAGAGGGGCAATGCCCATTCCGCCAGCCACCAGCAGAAGTTTACGCGCTTGCGGATGGATAGAAAAGCCGTTACCGGCCGGTCCCAGGATATCCAGCTTATCGTCTGTCCGCCGGTGTGAAAGCCACCGGGTGCCGGCGCCGACTGCGGCATATAAAAAATGCAATTCGTCATTTGATACTCGGTGCAGGCTGACCGGACGTCTCAGCAACCGTTCTTGTCCATAATCAGAGCTGATCATGATAAACTGCCCCGGTTTGGCCGCCGCTGCCAGCGGCGCTGATTTCAGTTTCAGTAGAAACACTCCCGGCAGCACTTCCTGATTTGATATAACGCGCGCTAATTCCTGGAACAACTTGAACCTCGGCAGCATTTTCTAGGTTGAAACCGGCAATTGCCTCACGTGCAGTGACACAAGCCGATCCATGTTTAATTGTCGGAGACAACTCCCGTTTTACTCTTCAACATTCGGATTATCCTGGTTGCGGTATTCATTAATGGGTTTGATATTGTAGTTTTGAGACCCATTGAACAAGGCCTGAACAGCAGCCCTGGCGGTGTCAAGTGAGGTGAAGCAGGGTATGCGCCTCTCACAGGCCGTGCGGCGAATCTGGAAGCCATCCCTCAAGGGTATGCGGCCACCGGTGACGGTATTGATGACGGCGTTGACCGAACTGTCCAGGATAACGTCCACCACGTTAGGATGTCCTTCATGCAGCTTCTTGGTGGTGACAGTCACCTTCATTCCGGCCGCCTCTATCATGGTTGCGGTGCCTTCGGTGGCGTATAGTTTATAGCCTAATTGAAAGAGTTTGCGGATTATCGGCAGAGCCTCCGGTTTGTCACGGTCGGCCACGCTTAGCAGCACCCCTCCTTTGGATTCCAGCATCATTCCGGATGATATCAAAGTTTTAACCAGAGCCGGTTCAAAGGAGTGATCAATTCCCATCACCTCGCCAGTGGATTTCATCTCAGGGCCCAGGTAGGTATCCACGCCGGTCAATTTGGACATTGAGAAAACCGGGGCTTTGATGGCGATCAATTTTTGCTTGGGCCACAAGCCGGTGAAATAACCCTGGCGGTTCAAGGTGTGTCCCAGCATCACTTTGGTAGCCACCTTGACCATCGGTACTCCGGTGATCTTGGAGATGAAGGGCACTGTGCGGCTGGCGCGCGAGTTTACTTCCAGCACATAAACGGTGGAGCCCTTGCCTTCGGTATTGGGCATGACGATGAACTGGATATTAAAGAGACCGATGATATTCAAACGGCGGCCGATACGCACAGCATAATCTACCATGGTATTCACTTCAGCTTCGCTCAGATTGACACCCGGATAGACTGACATAGCGTCACC
>DAOUAU010000266.1:0-4591 GCA_034433195.1 Dehalococcoidales bacterium | reverse complement strand
ACGGACCTGTGTTTGGAATCCCAGAGAGGATAGAATGGCCAGTTTGTAGGTAGCATCAATACCCTCTATGTCATCTTCAGGATTAGCTTCAGCGTAACCGAGTTCCTGTGCGCTTTTTAAGGCCAATCTGAAATCAATACCCTCGGTGGCCATGCGGGTCAATATGTAATTGGTGGTGCCGTTGATAATAGCGTAAATGCCGTTTATCTTATTGGCCACCAGATCGAACATGAAAGGGTTGATCAATGGAATACCGCCGCCCACACTGGCTTCATAACGGATGTTGACCCCGTTTTTGTCAGCCAGCGCAAACAACTCGGCGCCGCGTTTGGCAATCACTTCCTTATTGGAGGTCACCACAAATTTTCCGGATGTCAAACCTCTCTGGTGGTATTCAAAAGCGGGGTGCTCACCGCCAATGGCCTCAACAATAATATCGATGCCGGGCGTATTGAAAAAAATGTTTTCATCGGTGGTAAATAGTTCAGGGCTGAATTCTTTAACCAGAGGACGATCCAGGTCCTGCGGCAAAACTTTAATTATTTTTATTTCCAACGGACAACCCAGATACTCAGCCAGGACTGCCGCTTTATCTCGCAGGACTTTAGCCACCTGTCCGCTGATCACACCTAACCCCAATAAACCGATTCCGATGCTTTTATGTTTCATTATCATCACCTGTTGGCGTTGAATCGTTTTATTGCCTGGACTGTAGCATATTCAATTTTAACCTGGTCAAATAAATCCACTATCTTGTCCGAATTATCCAGCCATATTTGATTTCGCCATGCCTGCTTGTCAATGCTGGTCAGCGTAGTGCGGTTGTCACCATCCAAAGTTTTATTTTCAATTCCCGTCACCTGGGCCAGCCAAAAACCGCCTTTAGTGGAGTAGGAGGTGTCCTGGATGGGATCGGTAATCTGTCCATTCTGCAGCCTTTTGGCAGCATCCTCAGGGAAAAGAACAGCATCAACCGCATCGCTGAGCGTCCCTGCCGCGATATAATCCAGAATCCCGCCATTTTCGGCGGCGTTTTCATACTGCGAATGCGTTTTGGCCAGACTGGCAAAATCCGCCCCGTTCTCCAGTTGTTTTTTCATCTCCAGCGCCAGTTCCTGGCTGCCTAGAAGCATGACATTGATTTTGACCTGGGTGTTATTGGCCGCCGGGGTTGGTGTCGGGGCAGGCGTGGGAGTGGCAGCTGCCACCTCTTTGATGTCAACCACCTGAATCACCCAGTAACCCATACTTTTACCTTTGGTTTTATTTTCCATCCGGGTATAGACATTGACTTTGGTATCCGGGCTGAAAGCCAGATCATCCAGAGATTTGTCATCTGCAGTATTGAGAATGGTAGGAATGACTCCGCGGGCTACCCAACCGAGATCACCGGATTTGTTCTTGGTGGTGGAATCCAGTGACATTGATTCAGCTAAATCATGGAAAGTCTCGCCTTTGCCGATTCTGGCCAACACATCGTCAATCTGACTCTGACTTTCCAGAAACATCGCCAGCACAGCCCGGTGTTCAGTAATTTCCGGTAGTGCCTGGTCAAATTTATCGGTCAGTTTTTTATCCAGCAAGGCGCTGTAAACAGCATCGTAGGTTGCTTTATTTTTGGATATTTTATTTTCTTTGATGAATTTATTGATTTCATCTTCAGATACCACAATCGGCGGTTCCAGTTTAGCCGCTGCTTCTTTTATAATTTGGTTTTCCTGAATGGTGTTAGCAAACGAAGGAAGGTAGTAGTTCAGAAACTGGGAATATTCGACTCCCATACCCTGCAGGTAAGAGTAATTCATGGGGCCGTAATAGTCCACTGCATCAAGGTAATAGCGCATATTGTAGGAGGTGTCACCCACTTTGAAGACTATTTGCTGGTTGGGTTTCAGTTTATCCAGATAAAGGCCGGTGGCAATCAAGGCCACAACCGCCACTAAAATTATGATTCCACCCAATAAGGTGAAGCGTTGAATTCTATGTTGACGCTGCCAGCTAGTCATCTGGCGTTTGGTTAGTTCCCGTTTGGGTGCTGCAACTTTTTTCTTAGGCAAAACAACCTCCCTTTTCTACCTCGCGAGCTGTGCTGCGGGTGCTCCCGGATTTCAAGTCAATTCCACTCTATTATAGCGAAAAGGTCTGGCTTTTCAAAGCAGGCAGGTTTATTTACGGTTTCAGATTGGGTTGAAAGGGAGAATGGTGAAACACGCGGCAGGATCAAATTTGTCTTCATCCGGAATGACGAAAAGCCGCCCTGGCATACCAGGGCGGCTTTTTCCAGAAACAGTTTATTGGATTAATCCAATGGTTTTCCGGTTAGGAGTTCAAAAGCCTGCCGGTAGATCTGACTGGTGGATTTGATGACGTCACCCGGCAGCATCGGAGCCGGCGGTTCGCGGTTCCAATGTGAATTAGTCAGCCAATCACGGACCGGCTGTTTATCGTAACTGGGTTGAGCTTGCCCCACTTTGTATTTATGCAAATCCCAGAACCGGGAGGAATCTGGCGTGAGGAGTTCATCGATCAGAATCAATTTATTACCTTGCAGTCCGAATTCCATCTTGGTATCAGCGATGATAATGCCTTTGGATTTGGCATATTCCCGCGCCATATTGTAAATATTGATACTGGCCAATTTTAGCTCTTCGGCCAGGGTAGCATCCACTACCTCTTTCAGTTCACTAAAGGTGAGAGGCATGTCATGACCCTTTTCGGCTTTGGTAGTAGGTGTGAACAGGGGTTCGGGTAATTCCTGGCTTTCCACTAAACCTCTGGGTAAATGGTATCCGCACACTGTGCCGTTCTTTTTGTATTCGTCCCAGGCTGATCCGGCCAGATATCCGCGCACCACACATTCAATATTGATACGGGCCATTTTTTTAACCAGCATAGAACGGCCAATCAAATACTCCGGAATTTTAAAGCGCTTCTTGGAAGAAATTAAATCATCCAGGCGGCTAAGGTTTTCTAAAGGTTCAACCATGTGGTTGGGCATCATTTTCCGGGTCAGATTGAACCAGAAAGCGGAAAGGCGATTCAATACTTTGCCTTTATCCGGTATTCCACATGGCAGCACCACGTCAAACGCAGAAATCCGGTCGGTGGCGACGATTAGCAACAAGTCACCCAGTTCGTATGTGTCTCTGACTTTACCGCGACCGTAGAGAGGTAATGGTATATCGGATTTTAACAATACCGATGGATCCATGCGCGCGCTCCCTCATTTATTTGTTAGTTTGACTGAATATTTCCAGGCGAGTGTTTGCCCCGTTGTTTGGCAGGAAGCGGTTCTCTCCACTGTGTCTCGGTTAATCCAAGACGGTTAAAAACCTCGTTCACATGTCCCAGATAATATTTGTAATCAAATATTTCTTCCAATTCCTGAGGTTTGATTACCGCCATGACATCAGTATCGCGCTTCAACAGTGTCAAGAAATTGAGATTGCTGCTCCAGGCTTTCATGGCGTTACGCTGCACCAGTTTATAGGCGTCCTTGCGGCTTAGTTTTTTATCGATCAAAGCCAGCATCACTCTTTGTGAGAAGACCAATCCGTGCGTCATTTCCAAATTCTTTTTCATGCGCTTTGGAAAAACCTGCAGGCCATTCATGACACCGGTGAAGATATTCAGGATGTAATCCAGCGCCAGACTGGAATCAGGCAATATCAAACGTTCATTAGAGGAATGGCTGATGTCTCTTTCATGCCAGAGGGCCTGATTTTCCATGGCAGTCAACGCATGACCGCGGATCAATCTGGCCAGACCGCAAACTCGCTCATTCAATTCCGGATTCCGTTTATGCGGCATGGCGGATGAGCCGGTTTGACCTGCGGAAAAAGGCTCTTCTACTTCATGAACCTCAGTTTTCTGCAAAGCCCTCAGTTCTGTAGCAAAATTGTCCAGTGAACCGGCGATGATGGCCAAGGTGGTGACAAATTGAGCATGGCGATCTCTTTGCAGGATTTGAGTGGAGATGGGAGCCGGCTGCAATCCAAGGCGGATGCAGGCTTTTTCTTCGACTTCAGGTGTGACCGTGGCGTAGGTGCCGACAGCGCCGGAAATTTTACCCACGGCAATCATGTGCCGGGCCTCCGCCAGACGCCGTTGATTGCGGCGCATTTCGTCCATCCAAACTGCCAGTTTGAGACCGAAGGTAATCGGCTCAGCATGTACTCCGTGGGTCCGTCCGATCATCATGGTATATTTGAATTCAATTGCTCTGCGGGCGATTACCTCAATCAGCACTTTAATATCTTCCGCCAGAATATCTATGGCTTCTACCATTTGTAAACTGGTCGCCGTATCCATCACATCCGAAGAAGTTAACCCAAGGTGAATGTAGCGGGATTCTTCACCCACACTTTCTGAAACAGCGCCCAGAAAAGCGGTCATGTCATGGTGTGTTTCTTTGAGGATTTCTTCCATGCGTTTGATGTTGCAGCGTGCCAGTTTTATTTTTGGCATGGCTTTGCGCGGGATCACACCCAATTCGGCCCAGGCGTCACATACCGCGATTTCTACATCCAGCCATTTGTTGAATTTGTTTTCATCAGACCAGACGCGCTTCATTGCAGGTCTGGAATAACGT
>DAOUAU010000265.1:0-7108 GCA_034433195.1 Dehalococcoidales bacterium | reverse complement strand
CCATGGGGCGCTATCTGGACGGACGGGTGAGCGCGGTGGTCGGCACGCATACCCACGTGGGAACTATTGACACCAAAATTTTTCCCAAAGGAACAGCCCATATCACGGATATCGGCATGACCGGCCCAACTGAATCCATACTGGGTGATGACATTCAAGAGGTCTTGCGGCGTTTTCTGACGGTACTACCCGGACGTTTGCCGGTCAGCACGGGGAAAACTATCACTTTCAATTCGGTGCTTATCAATGTTGATGAAAAATCCGGTCAAGGCCTGAGCATTGAACGCCTGGACCGGGAAGTTGAGATTCAGTGAACAAGGTAGACCTGCATATTCATACCACCGCTTCCGATGGTAAGTTTACGCCGGCCGAAATTGTGCGCCAGTCCTGGGAGGCCGGACTGTCTTACATCTCCATTTGTGATCATGATTCAATAGAAGGCATTCTGCCGGCCATGACAGCCATGCGCTCCTGTCCCGGGTTGACAGTGCTGGCCGGAGTTGAGATCAACACTGATATCCCGGCCGGTGAATTGCACCTTCTGGGTTATTTATTTGATTACCAGAACCAGGAGCTGCAGGACAATTTGTTCCGGCTGCGTAATTCTCGCATTGAGCGCGCCCGGAAGATGATTGGCAAACTGCGCGGAGTGGGATTGAGAATCGATTATGAGAGAGTAGAAGAGCTGGCCGCCGGCGGTTCTCTGGGAAGGCCCCATATCGCTCAGGCTTTACTGGAAAAAGGTTTCGTCAACAACTTCCGGGAAGCCTTTTTAAAATATATCGGGCGCGGATGTCCGGCTTACGTTGAGCGTGATAAAATTACTCCGGTAGAGGCCGTTCAACTGATAAAAAAGTCCGGCGGAATCCCGGTTTTAGCCCATCCTTTGACCACTGATAATTATGCAGAATTGATACAGGAGTTGATACCCGCCGGCTTAAAGGGGCTGGAGGCTTACTATAATAATTATACCCCTGAACAGGTCCAGGCTATCATCACGGTGGCTGAAAAAAACAATCTGATCACAACCGGCGGCAGTGACTATCACGGGCTGGATAGTCTTAACGAACTCCCTCTGGGCAGTGTGGAGGTCCCTTTGGAAACCGCCACCCGTCTGATTTCTTTATCTCTGAAATAGATTGGCTTTACACACCAGGATAAAAACAAAGGATGGCAAATGTCTGATATAGTAATTTTTGTATTATTGGTTGTTCCCGCCTATTTGATCGGTTCCATACCGATGGCCTATCTGGTGGTCAAGTGGCGTTATAAAAAGGACATCCGGGACTACGGCAGTGGTCAGGTGGGCGGCAGCAATGTTTTCCGCAGTTTTTCCAAGCGCTGGGGTTACGCGGTGGGAGTTTACGATGGGCTAAAGGGTATCATGATGGTCGGAATCGCCATGTTGCTGGGTTTGTCCACGGCTTACCAGGTAGTCATCGGCCTGGCGGTTATCGCGGGACATAATTGGCCGGTTTTTCTGCGTTTTAATGCCGGGCGCGGATTGGCTACCGCCCTGGGCGTCTGCTTTGTGATATATCCCTTCGGTATCTGGATTTTTGTGGCCTTCGCCATTTTCACTTTGCTGGTTAAATCTTCACCGTTACCAGCCCTGGTCGGCATGGCCGCCATGCCGGTCAGCGCCTGGATCAGAGGTGAGTCAAACGCGGTTACTCTGGGTTTGACGGCCTTATTATAAATTATCATTCTGCGCCGCATATCCGCCCCCCTGACCGAAAGGTCCAGACAAATCCCCAGACGAACACTGTTATTGAACCGGTTTCTTTTCGACCGGGACATCCGGGACGGAAAAACCTGGATTGGATTCAGAAAATCCAATGCCAATACTGATAAAACTGAGCCAGACAAATAAATATGGCACAATGCAAACGTCATCCCTCAATTGACACCAACCTTTACTGCAATAAATGTGAGGACCCCATTTGTCCGCGCTGCCTGGTACAAACGCCAGTGGGCGCTCGCTGCCCAAAATGCGCCAGGCTGAGACGCGTGCCTACCTATCAAGTAAGTGGAAAATACTATCTGAGAGCAGCATTAGCGGCCATGGGACTGGCCGTTGTGACCGGTTTGTTGTGGGGATTGTTGCGCTTCATTCCGTTTGCCGGATTTTTTAATTTCATCATCGGCGGCGCGGTCGGCTACGCCATTGGTGAAGGAATCAGCCTGGCTGCCAACCGCAGAGCCGGAACTCTCCTGTGCGTCATCGGCGGGGTGGCCGTAGTAATCGCTTATAGCATCAGCTCTTTTAGCTTTTTTGGCCTGCTCTTCAGCTTTTTTGATATCATTGCCGTCATCGTGGGTATCTTTGTAGCGGTAACCCGTTTACGCTAGAATGTAGTATAAAATACCGACCGGTGGAGACTGACTGATGATACAACCTTCCAGAGAAATTTTCGGGAATATCCAATTTGGTGAAATCATCTATGTGATCGGGGTAATGGTGGTAGCCATCATGATATGGGCGTTTATACGCCGTTACCGGTGGTGGCATATCGGAAAACCTGACCCTACGTTGAAAGCGCCTCTTTCCACCCGCTGGAAAATATTTTTAAAAACGGCCTTTATTGATGGCATCATCCACCGCAAATTCTTCGGCCTGGCAGACAATATGGGCCACCGGCCTTTACGCCTGAGCGACCTCAAACCGCAAGAACTGGCGCCCGGACTGGCCCATTTTTTGATTGCCATCGGCTGCATTCTGCTCCTGATCGGCACTGTCATGGATGTCATCAGCCACTACGTGTTTGACTTCATTGTAGGAGATTTCTACTTTTTCCATTCCATGTTCACCGATATCGGAGGAATGATGGCGCTGGTGGGTGTGGTCATGGTTTGTATCCGCCGATATATTCAGAAACCCAAACGGCTGGACAACACCATAGGTGACCTGATGGCGCTGCTAGCCATCGTCTTCATCAATGTCACCGGTTTTGTGGTGGAAGGGCTGCGCATCGCGGCTTTCGAAATATTGCAAAATCCCACCTGGTCGATCTGGTCACCGGGCGGTTATCTGATGGCTCAGGCCTTCTCCGGCTTGAGTTATGAATCCCTGGCCCAGTGGCACCGCATTTGGTGGTGGCTGCATAGTTCGATGACTTTCGGTTTCCTGATTTATATTTCGATGTATTTCAACCGTTTGTGGCACATTATTTTATCTCCCTTGAATGTTTTCTACCGCAATCTGAACCCGCGTGGAGCGATGAACCCCATTGACATGGAGAAGGCGGAACAGTTCGGCGCATCCAAAATTCAAGATTATTCGTGGAAGCAACTGCTGGACATGGATGCCTGCACACGCTGCGGACGCTGCCAGGATAACTGCCCGGCCAACCTGAGCGGCAAACCGCTCAGCCCCAAAAAGGTAATGCAAGACTTAAAAACCCGCTGGCTGGAACAAGCTCCGGCATTAATCAAAATTCAAAAGCAACTTAAGCCGGCAGCGTCTTCTGAATCTGTGCCAGCCCCGGCCGAGACTCCCGCCCCGGATGAAAAAACGCTGACCGGCGGCGTGATAGAGACAGACGCTATCTGGAACTGCACTACCTGCTATGCCTGCCATGAAGTTTGTCCGGTGTGGGCAGAACCCATGTTTAAAGTCAGTGAAATGCGCCGTAACCTGGTGATGGAGCAGTCCACTATCCCGGAAACAGCTGAAGGCGCTCTGCGCAGCATTGAAGACCGCGGCCATCCCTGGCGCGGCACCATGCTGACGCGCACCACCTGGATGGAGGGACTGGATATCAAATCCATGAGTGAAAATAGTCAGGTGGATGTGCTGTACTGGGTGGGCTGCACCGAAGCCCTGGAGGACCGCAGCCTGAAAGTAGCCCAGGCCACCACTAAACTTTTCAAGCTGGCGGGGGTAAAATTTGGAGTGCTGGGTGAGGAAGAAAGCTGCTGCGGCGATCCGGCCCGCCGTTTGGGCAACGAATACCTGTTTCAGATGCAGGCTCAGCGCAATATTGATATCCTGAACAACTATAAAATTAAGAAAATCGTCACCGGCTGCGCTCATTGTTTCAATACCTTGAAAAATGAGTATTCACAATTCGGCGGCAATTTTGAAGTGATTCATCATAGTGATTTCATATTGGAGTTGATTAAACAAGGCCGTTTGAAGTTGAACAAACCGGCGGCTGGAATATTCACCTATCACGACCCCTGTTATCTGGCCAGATACAACAACGTCTACGAATCCCCGCGGACGATTTTGGAAAGCGTACCCGGTCTGAAACTGACCGAAATGGAACGCAGCCGTGAGCGCAGCTACTGCTGCGGCGCCGGCGGAGGGCACATGTGGCTGGAAGAACAGAAAGTGGGGGAGCGCATCAACGTCCAGCGGACTGAACAGGCTATGACGGTTAAAGCTCAAACCGTAGCTACCGCCTGTCCCTATTGCCTGCAGATGTTCCAGGACGGCATTAAGACTAAAGAAGTTGAAGCAACGCTGACGGTTAAAGATATTGCGGAAATAGTGCTGGAAGCGGCAGAAAAATAAACCCGAAAACGAACACCCGGTATTTTGGAGTTTGATAATGGTTCAAAAGGTAGCAGTGGTTGGAGTGGGGCAGACCGCCTTCAGCGGCGCGCAAAGCCTGACCAATACCGAATTATTCAGTCAGGCGGCAATTGAAGCCTTCAGTAGTTCCGGTGTGCGTCCGCAAGACATTCAGGCGCTAATGGTGGGAAATGTCCTCAGCGATTTTGAGGAGGGCCAGCAAATCGCCCATGTTTTTATCGCCGAGAATCTGGGATTGGGCTATATTCCAGCTAATATTAGTGACGGCGCTTGCGCCTCCTCCAGCGTGGCTATTCATGATGCTTATCTATGGATTGCCTCAGGTTTGTATGACCTGGTGCTGGTGGGGGGAATGGAAAGGGCGGCCACCATGGGCACCAAACTGGCTACCCAGACCTATGCCCAGTACACTGACCGCTTTTATGACTACCCCACCGGCATCACCTTTCCCGGTATTTTCGCCATGTTGGCTCATCTTTACGCCAAAAAATATAATATCGAAATGCCCAGACTGAAAGAGCAAATGGCGCTGGTTTCGGTTAAGGCGCACAAGTTCGGGCATCTCAATTCTAAAGCTCATCTGCGCAAAGAGCTAACGGTAGAGAAAGTGCTCAGAAGTCCGATGGTCAGCTCGCCTTTACAGGTATATGACTGCTGCCCCTTCTCAGACGGCGCATGCGCCATCATTCTGGCATCTGAAAAATTAGCCCGTAAAATCATCGCCAAACCGGTTTTCATCACCGGCATCGGGCAGGCTTCCGCCGGAACCCTGGCCAGCCAGCAGGCTACCCTGCCGCATCTGATGGTGCGTGAAAAAGCGGTCGAAAAAGCTTACAAAATGGCCGGAGTGAAGCCCGCGGATATTGATGTCTGTGAACTGCATGATAGCTTCTCAATTTCCGAAATTCTGGCCGTGGAAACGTTGGGATTCTTTGACAAAGGCTGCGGAGGGGCGGCTACCGCCCGGGGTGAAACCATGTTGGGTGGCAAGGTAGTGATCAACCCTTCCGGCGGTTTGAAGGCCAAGGGCCATCCGGTAGGCGCTACGGGGGCGGCCCAGGTGTACGAGATTTTTCATCAGCTGCGCGGCGAATGCGGAGTAACTCAGGTGGAAGGCGCCAAAATTGGCATGACCGATGCTATGGGGGCCAGTGGTAATATCCATTGTAATATCATACTGGAGTCAGAATAATATTCCGCCGGGAGAAATATGCAATCAACGATCAGTGTTCAAGATTATCTGGCGGCGCTCAAGCAAAACCGCCTGTTAGGTTTGAAATGTAACCAGTGCGGTTTTATCACCACCCCGCCCCGCATGGCCTGCCGTCAATGCTCCGCACATGATTCTGTAATTGTAGAACTGTGCGGCCGCGGCCACATTGCCACATTCACCGCCGTGTATGTCCCTACGCATCACCGTCAGGGTAAAACACCCTACCTGGTAGCCCTGGTAGAGATGCATGAAGGCCCCTGGGTGCTGGGCAATATAACAGGCACCGACCCACAAACCGCCTCAATAGAACTGATCTGCCAAAAGGTTTATATGGACAATACCCGGTATGGCGGCATCATTCCCCCGGACGGCATCACCCCGTTGTTTGTGATCGAATAGAGCGTTCAACCCATTCCCATCATAACTTGTCTTTTTTTAACGGACAGACCTTGAAAAACTCCATATATTTGGGAAGAAAAAAAGCGCCTTCAAACCACCCATTATCACGATTTTCCGGTAATCATTCTCTCAGGCTTTTGCCAGGCCTGGTGGGGTTAATGGCAGTGCCTTGTTTGCCCATCATTCAAATTTATGTTCCCCTGTTCTGAAGCCTCCAGAAACGATTTCCGGGCCGTATTGGGAGACCGATCGCGGTTTCAACCGCCGTCTTCCCGGTTGATCGGCTCCCTTTAATATTTTCTGAATAAAAACCGGTTTGAAAATATTTTATTAATTGGTTAAGATTTACTTTGTAAATAAGATATACATGTAATAACTTATGATCAGGGGGGAAGAGGTATGGGGCCGCCAGAAGGAAAAAGGTTTTACGGTTCAGTCACGGTGAGTGAACGGGGACAGATTGTCATACCGGTTGATGCACGCAAGGATTTCGGTATCAAAACAGGTGATAAACTGCTCGTTTTTGGAGATCTGGAAAGAGGCCTTGGCATCGCCACACTCGAAATTATGCAAAAAACCATGGAAGGTACCGCTGAACTTTTCCGTGAAATCGGTTTTATGATGAACACGAAAGACAACGAAGCACTATAAACCAATACACATAACCGGAATAATATCGCCGTGAGGTTATCCGATGAATACAGCGATAAGCCTTGAAAATGTTAAAAAATCTCTGGGCAGCCGTGAAATTTTAAAGGGCATCAGTTTCAGTGTAACCAGTGGGGATATCTTCGGCTATCTCGGCCCTAACGGAGCCGGCAAAACTACCACTATCAGAATACTTCTGGGCTTGCTTCAAGCCGATTCCGGCCGGGTGAATATTTTGGGGCAGGATATTGCCCGCAGTGAAACCCGCAAAAAAATAGGCTTTGCTCTGGACCCTGACGGCCTCTATG
>DAOUAU010000264.1:0-2117 GCA_034433195.1 Dehalococcoidales bacterium | reverse complement strand
GATGAATGCGGAAAGATGACGCGGCTTTGCCGGGATGTTACCGCGCGACGCAGGAAAGGTCAACCGGTCTTTGCGTCCATCCGTTTATCCGGCCTGCCCCGCGCTTTTCAGCGGGGTTCGTCCGTTACAAAATCAGTTAACAACGCGCATGAGATTTGGCGGGATGCTATCACTTATAAAATCTGTGAGTCATTTTGCCTCCACATCTTATGGTTTAAACAAAGACCGATACAGATTGCCGGCGGCGATTATCCACAAGTAACCATTACTATCTCTAACCACATTGCTTGCATAGCTGGTGAATAAACACCACTTTCCAGTAGAAGGGTCAACCCAACCAGTGCCGCGATGAGATGAATACCAAAGCCGCCCATCTGGGCTTTCCAGAGAATATTCTGGTTGGGTTTGTCCCCATGTACCAGAGCCATAGTGCATATAGTCAATGAAAATTGGAGACCGAATAACAATGTGCCAGTCGCCTCCAAGAGACAAATCCAGCCAACCTTTATCGTTTATCCATAGCCTTTGCTGATTATCAAGAAAAAGGGTTGTCCGAGACCATATTTTTCCATCCCCGCTAGATGCTACATCAGACGGGATTTCGATTTCGTCGATTTCCTTATTTGCGGGGTCAAAGCGAATAAGGAAATCGCCATTTTTTGCCCCCAGCATATACAATAAATTTTCTGGAGTAACTACCAAAGAAAGACCATTTATACCATCTAGTTTCAAATCGTCTAAATGTCGTTGCAAGGTTTTTCGTGACGGGGAGAATTGAAAAAGCTGATACTCCCAATCTTGATTTGGTTTACCAAAAAACCACACATCGCCCTGGCTATCCACTTGAAAATTGCGAAGCGTGATGGAACTATATTTACCTGGGCTCAAAGCAAAAAAATCTTTCAGGACAAGAACATCCACAAACTGTTGGTAAGTTTCATCAAAAATACTCAACACGGTTGTATCGCTCATAAATTTTTTAGCTGAGAGATTGGGCGTCATCCAAACTAAACCATTTTTGCCCAGAAATATCCTGGGATGAGCCACGCTATCAGCATATTCTATATCCACTTCTATCGTTTTCCATTCATCATTAGCAATTTGATAATAAGAGATGTGAGATTTTTGAGAATCCCCAAAGACAATCCAAATTCTATCTTGGCCTTCCACAGTTTGTAGTATTTCCAATGTGGCCGTATTTTCTCCAAAAAATTCTGGCGTTGGTAAATTAGGGATAGATGTGATCACTTCCCATCCACCTGAAGGCAATTGTTTCACCGGTGTTGGTCCTGGTTTTTCACCACCGGGTGGATAATAAGAAAAATTTGTGATGGGTGGAAGGCATTCGCCAATATCTGGTATTACTACTGGTTCGACAATGGTAGTCGGAATGATACCTTTCTCCGCTTGACAAGCGGTTAGCAAAAATATAGATAATATACAAAGAAACGCTTTTTTCATTGGTGCCTCCGCATCATTATTACGGCAATTGCAACCTGTCCATCGCAAAATCATAAACATCTCGCCCTGGCTCGCCTGTACCCGCCAAATCTAAGTGATCTATGTTTGCCTTATACTTATAAGAGTAATTTGGAGTTCCATCACTAAATCCCCATTCTCGCATATCGTATCCATCCATATCACTGTCGTAAACAACAAGGCGATTTTTGCTAAAGGGGATACTCGTACTCCCGATACCAGCAAAGAGAATATGCTTCATCGACCCTGGTTTCAAGTAAGGCACTTCTTCAGGACAACGTTCCTTCGGGTCTTTATGTACACCCGCACTTAAGGTAGGGTCTATAATAATCACACCGCGAAGTTTTTTCTTTTGGGTGTCCGTCATGAGCCGAAGGGAGAGTGCTACAGCATCTGCACCAGCGCTATGTCCAACCAAAACTACAGAATCTGAATTACTGTTCATCGCATTAGTAATCTTTCCTGCCATAGCGTATTTGATACCATCCTTCCAAGGAGATGCAGGAATCCGTAGTACTTGCCCCTGACCTAATTGCTCATAAATGTCCAGGCTTGCACCTTGCCCTTTCAAGCAAGTTATATCTTGACCACAGGCTATAATAACAAGTGAATACGAGATATCAGAACAATCCATACCC
>DAOUAU010000263.1:0-5741 GCA_034433195.1 Dehalococcoidales bacterium | reverse complement strand
TGCGCAATGCCTATCAGAACTACAATGTGGCTGTGAACACTACGGATAAAACTATTTACACCTACATGGGTGTTTTGAAACCGCGTCTGGGAAGCGCCGGATACTCGTGCGCCGGGCAACTCTCGCCCTTGATGAAAGATCCTTATTATCAGACCATCGGCATCGGCACACGCATCTTCCTGGGCGGCGGGATTGGTTATGTCACCTGGCAGGGGACCCAGCATAACCCCGGCACTCCACGCTCCGCCAATGGAGCTCCTACCGGCGGGGCAGGCACTCTGTGTGTGATGGGTGATTTAAAACAGATGAGTCCCCGTTATCTGGTAGGAACCAGCATGATGGGATACGGCTGCACCTTAACGGTAGGCATCGGAATCCCTATCCCCATTCTAAACGAAAATATTTTACAATATACTACCATCGCGGACGCGGAAATCCTGGCCCAGGTGATTGACTACGGCACTGCCTATCCTAACCGCCTGCCGGATGTTCTGGGTCAGGTTAGCTATGCGGAATTAAGAAGCGGTAAAATCTCTCTCAATGGCAAATCCATCCCGACCGCCTCACTTTCCAGCTATCCCAAAGCTCTGGAGATAGCTACCATTCTCAAGGACTGGATTATGAAGGGTAAATTCAATTTGACGGAAGCGGTAGCGCCTATTCCCGGGCTGGACTCAGGTGTATCATTGCATCCGCTGGTGGAAAGGCCAATCTTGGAATATTAGAGCTAACTCCATAAACACCGGTAAAAAGTGAATTTGTGAGGCTGAAAACACCCACATGCCCGAGAAAACAAGCAGGAAGACGGTCACCAAGAAGATGGTGCTGCACTTTCCCAAGAGGATAGTGGACGAACCAATTCTGTACCGTTTGATCAAAGATTATAATCTGGTTTTTAATATCCTTAAGGCTACTATCAGTCCCGAAGCTGAAGGCTTGATGGTGGTCGAACTTAAAGGGGAACAAATCAACTTTGACAATGGCATCCAATACCTTTTAAATCAAGGAGTTAAAATCCAATCTCTCAGCCAGGATGTGACCCGTAATGAGGAGCGCTGCACCTCCTGCGGCGCCTGTGTCACAGTCTGTCCGGTCGGCGCTTTTGAATATGAAAAAGGCACCATGGTGGTGCGTTTCAAAAATCAAAAATGCGTGGCCTGCGGCGCCTGTATCAAGGCTTGCCCTCCGCGGGCCATGGAATTACACTTCTAGCCTGGACATCTTCCGGTTGGCTTTTTATCATCGAGACAATTGGCCGTCCAGTTCAGAGTACCCTGATTCAGGAGTTTTTAAGCAATAATATTTTTTCATCATCTGTTTGTTTAAGCTTGAAGACATGACCTTTGATGGTTGAGAGTTTGCCAAAATGTACCAGCCCCGTCTTTATCGAAATTGGGTTAAAAACCAGGATTTGGTCCGCTTCAATGTTATCGTTGAAGAGAGTGACTGTGTGATCAGCGCCAATTCAAATCTGGAGAGCAAAGCTCGTCAGTCAATAGAGAAATATCGTGCCATCCTTAAAAAATACATCAGCTCACAGCCTCTTTTTCTGACTACCCTGGAACCCTTCCAAACCGAACCGCAAGCGCCTTTGATCGTTAGAGATATGGCGCTGAGCGGTATTCAGGCCGGAGTCGGTCCGATGGCTGCGGTAGCGGGTGCCATAGCCCAATTTTGCGCCAAAGATCTGACCAGATTCACCGCTGATTTGATAATCGAAAACGGTGGTGACATCTATCTCAAAAGCCGCACTGACCGGTTGGTGGGTATTATGGCCGGGAATTCGCCTTTAAGCGGAAAAATCGGAATTGAAATCGCTGCCAAAAATACCCCGATAGGCATCAGCACTTCATCAGGAACGGTGGGACATTCCCTGAGTTTCGGCAAAGCGGACGCGGTGGTGATTCTGGCTGACACCGCCACCCTTTCTGATGCCGTGGCTACCGCCATCGGCAATTGCATTGTTACCGTTGAGGATATGCCTCTGGGAATCCAAAAAGCACAAAGCATCAGCGGGGTGAGAGGTGTCCTGATTATCAAAGGTGATCAGATGATGATCTGGGGAGATGTCCTGATCCGGCGGACAGAATTTGCCGTGTAACCGGGAGTGTTATACCGGTTTGGGGTATAAAGTGAATTGCGGCAGTGCCACCCTGGTCTCGGGGTCCGCCAGTGCGGTCACTTTCAGGAAATCTCCGAGACGGTAGCGCAGGAAGGGACCGCCGTGGAAGTTGGATGCCACCAATTCATAAACCTCTCCGGCCTGTATTTCATGCATCAAAACGGTGGCAGGTTGGTAGCCATCCTGGGTAGCCTCTTTAGCCAGTTCTTTCAATGGAATGAACTCATAATAATTTCGGTAAGGCAGGAATGTTAAAGCTTTCTTGTTCCAACATTGAAAGGCCATAAAACCGGTCTCCGGGGCGTAATAAACTTCCGTGGGGCGGATACCCCAGATTCGTTCGATCCGTTCCCGATAGCGCATATCTCTGTCATGGCAGCAAATCAGTCCCTTGACTTGCCAGATATCTTTGGCCAGGCTGGGCCGGTGCTGCAGGTGTTCTATCAACCATGATTTTATCAAACGCATGATCATGGTCAGGTTCAGGCCTATGCCCAGTTTTTTTATGGCTTTGAAACCAACGTTTTCGCCCAACCGGATTATGCTCTCGGATGAAGCCAGGATATAATCGATGCCGGTTTTAAGGCTCTTTTCGATAGCTTGAGGGTCAAGGCAAAAAGGTTCCAACTGATGAGTCAGGCAAGGATCGTTGATATTGTGACAGCCCAGGCGTTGACCGATGGCTATGCTCACCGCTTCAGAGATGGTTTTCTGTCCGAAGCCTATCAACATTTGGTCTGACGGCTTTAACCGGACATCACCCTTAAAATGTCCGGAAGACAATAAAAAAGCAGTGATCACATCATCCGCCAGAGATTGTAACATGTTGAGATTGACCGGGATTGACTTTGGCTGGCTGCCGGCTTCTGCGTTCTCCACCCAGAATAGAGGTTTCTGATGATGCGCGGTTAAGCTTTCCGCCGTGAGCAGATCACAGTAGTCCGCGTAGGTAGTCAATGGAACACAGCGGCGGAATTCCTCAATGCTTTCAGGTTTGGTATCACCGATAATTTTTTGACCCACCAGGGAGCGCATGACAAGCTCAATCTGTTCTTTTAAAAGGAGTTTTTGGATGCTGTCATATTCTGATATCGAAAATTCCAAAAAGCCGCAATATTTTTTCCAGATCAATTCCTGTTGGTCACCGGTCAACAGCGGTTCTCTTTCGAGCGGCGGCCAAAAACAGGATTTTTGTGGAGTAATGCCGTTTTGCCTGGTTTGGGGTTTAGATTTCATGTTCATAACTATGAAGAATATTCAAGAATGTAATAATATTGACCGTTAACCGGTGGAAACCGGCCATTTTCGTTACTCTGATATCATTCTTGATCCTGTAAGTCATTCACAAAATTTGGCAACATTCAAATCATTATAAATTAACTACTCAAAAAGTCAATAGCTATTACAATAGTGTGAGGCAAAAGATATGGGCATGATAATTGATTAATCGGAAATATTATTGTCTAAATGTATCATAGTTAAACAACAATTCATAGCAATAGATTATATGCTCAGCGGTTTTCGTGGATGGTTCGGCACCATGAGGCACAGAATTTCGGCCATTCCAATGGATGAGTTCAATCCGAAGCGGAAAATCATCCCATCAGGCGTTTTCCGGCTGGTACTTGCCGGAGTACATGAATCAGAAGGCTGACATCAGTTAATTCGCATGGCGCTTTTTTGCGGCAAGCTGGTCAAAATCCTCAGCTTTCTCAATAATCTTTTCAATATCAGCCACATTCCCGGCGATAATCAAAATATCAATATAACTGATTACTTCATCCACAGACGGATTAACGATACCTTCCTTGCCTCTCTGGATCATCAAAACCACCGCTCCGTTTTTTGTGCCGGAACCGAATCCGATATCGGCCAGAGTGCGGCCCACGAAATTGGCCGGCGCTTTGGCTTTGACAATGCCGGAGCCGATGCCTAATGGCACAAAATCAGTCACATCTTTCATGGTCAAGACCGGACCGGCACGTAACGCCGTATCTTTTTCCGGGAAGATGATTTTGTCCGCTCCGATACTGGAAAGGATTTCTCCGTGCAGTTCATTATCTGCCCGGGCAACGATGTATTTGACACCCATTTTCTTTAACAAGATAGTAATCATTACGCTGTTTTGTATTGACGCCCCGATGGTCACCACGGTGACATCAAAATTGCTGATGCCCAGTTTTTGCAAAGCTGATTCGTTCATGGCATCAATACGTACGGCATGTGTGACCCGTGAACTAATATTTTCAATCAGATCCGAAGCCTTATCAATTGCCAGCACTTCATATCCGGAGTTACACAGCATCACCGCCAGATTGCTGCCGAAGCGGCCCAAACCAATCACTGCTACTTGTTTTGCCATCTCATACTCCTACCCCAACCTAATACTTTCGTGAGGGAATTCCAATTCTACAGTTTGTTTATGATGCACTATGAAAGCGATCAATGCCAGCGGAGCCAGGCGGCCGATAAACATGGCGGCCGTTAATAGTAGTTTGGAAAAAATTGATAACGTCGGAGTAATGCCGGTGCTCAAACCCACTGTACCCAAAGCTGAAAATGCTTCAAAAAGGAGTTTATCGACGGGTATTTTTTCAGTGATAGACAACAGAAACACCAATATGGCAGCCGTTGCCAGATAAAGCGATGCCAAAGTCATCGCTTTCAGGATGGTTTGTTTAGTGATTTGATGTTCAAAAGCGCTGATGATTTCCTTGCCCCTCAATGTATTCCAGACTGAGATCAGCAGTACGCCGAGGGTGTTGACTTTAATACCGCCTGCGGTCGAACCTACAGCCCCCCCGACGAACATCAAAAATATGGTAAACAATAAGGTAACCGGCTGTACCAAATTATAATCCAGAACGCTGAACCCGGCGGTACGAGGTGTAACCGAATGGAAAAATGCCACCGATAGCTTTTGCCAAAACGACAGCGGCCCCAACGTGCCTTCACCGGCGTATTCGGCCAGCAGTATTACCAGTGTTCCCAACGCGAATAACCCGCCGGTGGTAATCAATATGATCTTGGTATCCAGAGCCATTTTCCTGAAAGTCCGTTTTCTGAATATATTGGCAAAAACCAGATATCCGGTACTGCCAATAATTACCAGAACGGAGCTGGTAAACAGGGTGATCGCATCATTCCGGAAGGATCCCACGCTATTGAATGTTCCAAATATATCAAATCCGGAATTGTGCAATGCCGAGGCGGCATGAAAGAAGGCGGTCCAAAGGGAGACCGGGGTATCTGCCGCAGCCGACCAGCGAAAATAAAAAATCAGAATTCCCAGACCCTGGAGAATCAGCGTAAAAACTGCCACCCGCACCACCAGACCGATCACCCCGCCAATCTGGTCTACACCCAGGGATTCTCCAATCAACAGTCTGTCTCTCAAACCAAAACGTCCGCCGATGGCCATTAACAACAGAGTAGCGCCGATAATAAAACCCAATCCGCCAATTTGGATAAGTGAATATATCACAGCCTGACCGAATGTGCTCCAATACACTCCGGTTTCTACCACGGACAATCCCGTCAGTGTGACTGCCGATGCAGCCGTGAATAATGCTGTAACGGGATTGGTGAAATGTCCGGTGGTATTGGAGACATGGAAAAG
>DAOUAU010000262.1:0-3955 GCA_034433195.1 Dehalococcoidales bacterium | reverse complement strand
TACGCCCAGGGCGCTGCCGCCGTATAACAAGGTCGAGGCTTGTTCAACTCTGTCTTTAACATGATAGCCGAAAATGCCCCCCAGAAAGGTAACAATCACAAAAATATACCCGAAAGCCAGGCTCAGCTCATCCACCCGCGTCACTACCAGGTTATAACTCAGGAAAGTGACAGAAAGCGAATCCCCGGGAGAGAGATTGATCAGCCAGAACATAGCCAGCGCCGGAAACACCAGAAAAGCCGCCGCGCGCAGGCGCTGCGGCAATATCAGCAGTACCAGAGCTCCCAGCAGTAAAATTAGCGCAGGAGGGAAATTATTTATAATAATCCTCCTTGCGTTGCAGCAGTTTATGTCCCAGCCACTTGACGACAAAAATCATGAACCCGCATCCCACCAATCCCACCAATGCAAATACCGCCCGGAAAGATGACCACCAGTAACTTTTCTCGTGTTCGCCGGAAGGCAGCATGAAACCGGCCAGCACGGAGGCAGCGCCGGCCAGAATCAATATCAGCCATCCCAACCTTTTTCGGCTCATCTCTTTCATCTCCCGATTCCGTTCATGATATTGGCAGTGGTATCAATGGCAAGCTGATAAAAATGGAAAAAGGCATCCGGCATCAGTCCCAACACCAGCGAAAAGATGGCGGTTATCAAAAGCGGAATAACCATCAGCGGAGAAGCTTCGGAGAATTTTAGCGGTTTGTCCGGCGGCATAAAAAAGGCCCGCCGGATGATAGGGATAAAATACCCGGCGTTAAGCAGACCGCTTAGCAGCAATAACCCCACCACAATTCCCATATCAACATTGAGTGCCCCCTGACAAAGCAGCCACTTGCTGACAAAACCGTTGAGGGGGGGAATTCCGGTCAGGCCAATGGCGGCCAGAGTAAAAGCTCCAAGAGTCACCGGCATCTGTTTTCCGATTCCGTTCAGATCACTGATATTTTCGATATGTGTTTTGGCATAAATCGCCCCGGCACAAAAGAACAATGTAATCTTGAGTACCGCGTGATTGACCAGATGGAGCAGTCCACCGGTCCAGGCCTCCGGTGAGAGCAGTGAGACCCCCAGAACAATATATGAAAGATGAGAGACGGTGGAATAGGCCAGCCGCCGTTTTAAATTATTCTGATAGATGGCCAGCAGAGAGGAAACCAAAATGGTGATAGAGGCCATTACCGCCAGAATTTGCCAGGCCCCGATATCATGAAACAGGGCCGGACCGAAGACAAAACCGATGACGCGGATAAAGCCGAAAACCCCGGCTTTTACCACCGCCACGGCATGCAGCAGAGCGCTCACCGGAGTGGGCGCAATCATGGCGGTGGGCAGCCAGCCGTGGAAAGGTATGATGGCCGCCTTCATGCCGAAACCGATCAAGAACAAAACGAAAACCAGCATCAGGTTGGGCTGCCCGCTCAAATTACTGAGAAATCCCCCGGCACTGAAATCCAGGGTCCCGGCATAATAATAAGTGAGCGCCACGGCCGCTATCAGTATCAGCCCTCCGCTCAGGAGATAGGCCAGATACTTGCGGCCGGCCGAAATTGCGGCCGGAGTTTCTTTGTGGATAACCAGCGGATAGGTCACCAGTGTCAGGATTTCATAAAAGACCACAAAAGTTAACAGGTTAGCCGAAAAGGCAATCCCGATGGTGGCAGACAGGCACAGTGCGAAAGAAGCATAATAGCGGGTCTGCTTTTTTTCCGCTAAACTGCGCATGTAACCGATGGAGTAGAAGGAGGTGATAATCCACAACGCCGAAGCGGACAAAGCGAATATCAGGCCCGCCGTATCTGCCCTGAGCGCCAGTGAAATACCGGGAGCAAGTTGCAGCAGGGTGATTTCCGGATAGCGGCCGTCAAGCACCGCCGGCAGCATCGATACAATGACCAGGAACATCGCCGCCGAGGCTATCACGGTCCAGGCCTCCCGGATGTTGGGATGGCGTGACCACAGCAAGTTAAAAATTACGACCAGAGCCGGAATCAATACCGCTATTAAAGGTTTGATGGAGTGAAAGCCTTCCATGACGATATTCCGTTAACCCCTTGAGTTAAAAAATCAAATCAACCACCGGCTGTAAAATACAGGTTACAATCAAGACGTTGATAATTCCCAGCACAATAATGCCGGCCGCCAGCCCCACCATCGGCACCAGCATTCCCGGCGGCGGGTCAGAAGCCGCGGCTGCCGCCTCCTCCGCGCTTTCGGGAGCAGCATAGATTTTTTCCAAAATCCGGAAAAAGTATACCGCGTTCAATAAACTGCTGATCAGGATCACCGCCACAAAAACCCAGTTGTGGGCTTCGATCGAACCCAGCACCAGATACCATTTGCTAAAAAACCCGGCAGCCGGGGGAATACCCACCATGGATATCGCGGCTACGGTAAATGCCACCATCGTCCAGGGCATTTTGCGGCCCAGGCCGGCCATTTTAGGGATGTCCCACAGTCCGGTCCGGTAACGAATGGCCCCGGCCACCTGGAAAAGACAGGCTTTCATAAAAGCGTGATTCAAAATGTGCAGCAGGGCACCGATCAGCCCGATCGGGTTCGCCAGCCCGATTCCCAGGGCTACATAACCGATCTGGGCTACGCTGCTGTATGCCAGCATGCGCCTCAAGTCTTTTTGGGCAATTGCCAGTATGGAACCAAAAATGATGGCCGCCGCCGCCAGCCAGGCGATGACTGTCATCACCGGAAATCCATTGATCAAATAATCCGGCAGAAAAACCGAAGTCAGCATGCGGATTACCACATAAGCGCCCACCTTGGTCATCAGAGGGGCTACGAAGGCCACCACGCCAGAAGAGGCGTAGGTATAGACATCCGGCAGCCAGATGTGGAACGGGAAAAGAGCCATTTTAAGCGCCATGCCCATCACTATGAATACGGCCGCGGCAATAATCAGGCGGGATTCGTATAAACCGGGCAAGATACGGGCCACATCCGCCATGTTCAGCGAACCGGTCGCAAAATACAAAAACCCTACCCCCAGCAGATAGAAACTGGCGCCAATGGTACCGATGATCACATAGCGGAATACCGCCGCCGGGGCTTTGTCATCGCCAATAGCCATGACCGCATAGCCCGCCAGAGAAGCGATTTCCAGAAAGACAAAAACATTGAACAAATCACCGGTAATCACGATGCCGGCCAGACCGGCTATCATTAACAATAACAGCGAATACAGCGGAACTATCTTCTCCGGTGTCTCTTTCAAGAATGTCTGACGGGAAAAAATCATGCTCAGGAAGGCAATAGAAGTGATCACCACCGCCATGAAAGCTGAAAGATGGTCCAGCACGTATTCAATGCCGATGGGAGGTAGCCATCCGCCCAGAAAATAGCTCTGAGGGCCATTGATCAATACCTGAATCAGACCCGTTACGGAAGCGGTCAGTGAGATGCTGACCCCGGCCATCGCCAGCGGGAAGGCCAGTCTTTTCCGGATGCTGCCCGCCAAAAAAGTGAGGATGGCAAACAGCAGCAATGATACCGGTATGATCAGGGGCAGCTGGTCCATGGCTATTTCTGCATCCTTTGCATAATCTCACTTTCGTCAAGAGTGTGATAACGCCGGTAGATTAATAGCAATAAAGCCAGCGCAACACCACTGGTGGCCACCATGACCACGATAGCTGTCAGCATCAGGACATGCGGTAGAGGATTAACATAGAGCGCCGGATCGGCTGCTGCCGCCGGATTTACCAGGGCCGGCACGGTGGCACCGGATTTGGCTGAACCTGAAATGAAAAACAGAATGATGGCAACCTGGAAGATGGTCATCCCGATCAGTTTCTTCATCAGGTTACGTTTAGCGAACATGCCCCAGATGCCGATGGCCAATAAGATAATACAAAAATAATACGGATATAAGTCCAACAGCGTTTTCAAAGCTATTTCTCCCTGGTCAGGCTATCGAAAATTGACAAAAGTACCCCGAAAA
>DAOUAU010000261.1:0-9071 GCA_034433195.1 Dehalococcoidales bacterium | reverse complement strand
TGCTGACACTGGCCGTTAAAATGCCGATGATGGCGATTGATATGATCACTTCAACCACAGTAAAACCGTTAGATTCAGATTTATCGAAGGGTTTCATAATTGATGCACCACTTCCTGCCAGGTGTCGTATAGTCCTGTTAAGCCATTAGCCCTAATTGTACGTGACGAGGGTTAACAGGAAGTAAATCCTGGATGGGCTGATTTGGGGCCAGGGTTACAAATGGGAAAATAAAGGTTACAAAATGGTGATTAAAGTAAAAATCAGTAAATAGTGGCTCATCTGGGCAGCAAGAGCAAGACTGTATCCAGAGGATCAGGAAAACCATCAATTTCGGGCGTAAATCAGGCCTGAATAATTTGCCAGTTCAGTGCTGAAGTAGTAATATTAAAGAAAGGCATAAAGATAATGTACGCCAGTGTATAGTATCTTTACAGTGTGGCTAAAAACTCCAGAAGCTGTTACTAAGGAAGGTTAATATGGCGCAAGCGAAGTCATCGGCAAGCAAAGTAGAGGTTACCAAAAAACAGATTGAGGTGCTGAGCGGCGAGAAGATATCCACCTGTTATCAATGTGAAAAATGTTCCAATGGCTGCCCGATGACCTTCGCCATGGATATCGCACCTCACCAGGTAATGCATTCAATTACCCTGGGAAAAACCAACGAGGTAATTAACAGTGATACTATCTGGGTCTGTGCTTCCTGTGAAACCTGCAGCACACGCTGCCCTAATGAAATTGATATTGCCCACGTGATGGATACGCTCAGACAGCTTTCAATGAAGCAGGGTGTTAAACCGGCCCATCACCAGTCCCCCATCTTCCATCACTCCTTTTTAAACAATGTAAAAATGTTGGGCAGGATGCATGAAATGTCCATGGCGGTAGATTTTGCACTTAGAGCAGAAGGATTACGTGGTGTACTGAGACAGTCCGGGTTGGGTTTGAATATGATCCGCAAAGGGAAAATGAAAATTATTCCGGAGCGTTTAAGCGCCGGCAGTGAAGTAAAGGCCATCTTCCGGAACTCGGGGGGAAAGTAGCATTATGAGAGTATCATATTATCCGGGTTGTTCATTAGAAGGAACGGCTTTGGAATACAATCAGTCACTTGAAGCGGTCTCTCAAAAACTGGGTATTGAGCTGGCCGAATTAAAGGACTGGACCTGCTGCGGAGCCTCTTCCGCCCATGTTACAAATGACAAGCTGGCAGTCGGGTTAGCCGGGCGCAATCTGATTATCGCGGATAAAGCCGGATTGGATTTGATGGTGCCCTGCGCGGCCTGTTTCCAGAGACTGAAATTCGCTGAAAAACATCTTAAGGCCGGGGAGACGGTTGAAGGTCTGTCCCATCAATATACTGGAAAAGTTAATATCAAGCACAGCGCTGATATGATGTGGGAAGAGTTGGGCGAAAAGAAGATTGCCGCCCCGGTCAAGAAACCGCTTTCCGCTCTGCATCCCGTCTGCTATTACGGCTGCCTGACCACTCGTCCGCCCAGGGTGACGGATGCCGTAAATCCGGAGGACCCTCAAGCCATGGATAATATCCTGCTGGCACTGGGAGCAGATGTGAAGAACTGGTCCTATAAAACCGATTGCTGCGGCGGGAACCTGATGTTGACGCACACCGAACTGGCCAAGAAACTGGTCAAGAAACTTTTTGATATGGCCGAGGAAGCCGGAGCGGATTGCGTGGTTGTGGGTTGTCCGATGTGTCACTCCAATCTGGATACCCGTGAGGGCACCATCACCAAAGAGAACGGCGAAAAGTATAATTTGCCGGTCTATTATTTTAGTGAGTTAATGGGTTTAGCCTATGCTGATGAGAGTGTGGAAAAATGGTTGAACAAACATTTCACCGATGCTAAAACGCTGCTGAAACAAAAAGGACTGTTATAAATACCAGAGGGTCCGCAATCACAATCTCTGGTAGTCAGGGACTGAGTGTTTAAGGAAATATATGATGAACGAGAAGAAAAATAACATAGTCGGCGCAGCGATGGTTGTTGGCGGCGGCATCACCGGGATGCAATCCGCTCTGGATCTGGCCAACTCCGGTTATAAAGTTTATCTGGTGGAACAAAGCACCTCCATTGGCGGACGGATGTCCCAACTGGATAAAACCTTTCCCACCAACGACTGCTCGATGTGCATGATTTCTCCTAAATTGATCGAAGTGGCCAAACACCGCAACATCGCATTGCTGACCAATGCTGAAGTGGAGTCAGTTAGCGGACAGGCCGGTGATTTTCATATTAAGGTTAGACAAAAGGCTCGATATATCGACCTGGTAAAATGCACCGGCTGCGGGGATTGCGTGACCGCTTGTCCGGTTGAACTCAAAAATGAATTTGAACAAGGTCTGAACAGCCGCAAAGCGGTGTACAAGAAATATCCGCAGGCCATCCCCGGAGTGGTGGCTATTTCTAAGGAACTGCGTCCGCCGTGTAAGACCAATTGTCCAGCCGGATGCAACGGGCAGGGTTATGTGGCTTTGACCTCCAGGGGCAAATACCAGGAAGCCTTTGACCACATTATGCAGTGGATTCCACTGCCGGCTGCGGTTGGCCGGGTCTGTCATCATCCCTGTGAGCAATCCTGCAACCGGGCTCAACTGGATGAACCGGTCGGCATCGCGCCGATCAAGGCCTTTGTGGCGGATACTGTGCGCGCTCAAAGAGCCGCCGGTAATCTTCCCCAGGCGGAAAAACCTGTTATTGACCATTCTAAACCCAAAGTAGCCATTGTAGGCGCCGGGCCATCGGGCTTGACGGCGGCTTATGATTTGATCAGGAAGGGCTATGCCGTCACCATCTTTGAGTCCACATCACTGCCCGGCGGACAGATGCAATGGGCCATTCCGAATTACCGCCTGCCTAAAGAAGCACTGGCGGCTGATATTAAAGATATTATTGATCTGGGCATTGACCTCAAACTGAACTTCCCCATCGGTGAGAAATTCACTCTGGATGATATCCGGGCCAGAGGGTACAAAGCGATTTATCTGGCCATCGGCACTCAAAAAAATAGTGATATGGCCATACCGGGTGACAAACTCAAAGGTGTTATTCCGGCTCTGGAATTCTTGAAATCCACGATTATGGGCGAAAAAGTGAATCTGGGTCAGAAACTGGTTATTGTCGGCGGCGGCAATGTGGCCATGGACTGCGCCCGCAGCGCTATCAGGTTGGGCAAAGATGTAACGGTGGTCTACCGCCGCACCAAAGCCGAAATGCCGGCCAACCCCTGGGAGATCACGGAGGCTGAAGAAGAGGGGGTCAAGATTGAAAATTCCTGGGGACCCAAAGAAGTGATTGGCCAGGATGGCAAAGTGGTGGCTATGGAGTTTCAGAAATTTGTCTCCTCCAAACCCGGCGATAGAACATCAGCCCCCAGTTTTGATGCCAGCGTCACCAAAAGAATTGATTGTGATAATGTTATTCTGGCCATCGGTCAGTCTACGGATCTTTCTATCTTCAGCAAGAAAACCAGGGTAAAGACAGCCAAAAACGGGCTGATTATCGCGGATCCACTGACGCTGGCTACGGATGAACCCGGCATCTTTGCCGGCGGTGACGGCGTTTCAGGTCCCAAATCAGCGGTGGAAGCCATCGCGCATGGTCATCAGGCAGCTATTTCCATCGAACGCTATCTAACCGGGAAAGATTTAAAACAGGGCCGCGAAAAGACTGTGGAACAAGCGGCCGGAATTCCGGAAGGCAAACTACCCAAACAAAAACGAGTGCAACTGCGCACTATTCCTTTAGAAAAAAGAATATCAACCTTTGATGAAGCCGCTATCATGTATTCGGAAGAAGAAGCCAAAAAAGAAGCTGACCGTTGTCTGAATTGCGGTCTTTGCAGCGAGTGTATGCAATGTGTGGAGGTTTGTAAAGCCAGTGCGGTGGATCACACCCAGCATGATGAAGTGGTTGACGTTAACGTCGGTGCGGTTATTCTGGCTCCCGGTTTTGATATCTTCGATGCCCGGATCAAAGGTGAATATGGCTACAGCCGCATGCCAAATGTGGTTACCAGCCTGGAATTTGAACGGATTCTGTCTGCTTCAGGCCCTTACGGGGGTGCTATCAAGCGGCCTTCGGACGGCAAGCATCCGGTGAAAGTGGCCTGGATTCAGTGCGTAGGTTCACGTGATAAGAACTGCGGAAATGATTACTGCTCTTCAGTGTGCTGTATGTATGCCACCAAGGAAGCCATTATTGCGCGTGAGCATGAAAGCAGCATACAACCCACTATTTTTTACAATGACATCCGCGCCTTCGGCAAAGGCTTTGAAAGGTATTATGAGTCTGCCAAAGGAAAATTTGGCGTGAGATATGTTAACAGTATTCCTTCCATGGTGAAGGAGTTACAGAAGTCACATAACCTGCTGCTGGATTTTACCGACGATAACGGTAAAAAAGTGCAGGAAGAATTTGATATGGTGGTGCTGTCTGTCGGGCTGGTTCCTTCCGCGGGCACCAAACAACTGGCTGATAAATTCGGGGTTTCTCTTGATCGTTTCGGTTTCTGCCCGGGTCAGGAGATGGAGCCCAACGTCACCTCTCAAGCGGGTATTTTTGTGGCCGGAGCCTTCACAACGCCCATCGATATTCCGGAGTCAGTGATGAGCGCCAGCGGGGCAGCCTGTCTGGCCGGTCAAGTTATTAGCTCCGCCCGGGGTACGCTGGTAACTGAGAAAGTATATCCTCCGGAGACGGAAGTTTCCGGCGCAGAGCCCAGGGTGGGCGTCTTTGTTTGCCGCTGCGGTTCCAATATTGCCCGGGTGGTTGACGTACCGGCAGTGGTGGCTTATGCCAAAACTATTCCCAATGTGGTGCTGGCAGAAGAGAACCTTTATACCTGTTCGACTGACACCCAGGCTAAAATGATTCAGATTATCCGGGAGAAGGGCTTGAACCGGGTGGTGGTGGCTTCATGCAGCCCGCGCACCCATGAGCCGCTGTTTCAGGATACCATTCAAGAAGGTGGTTTGAATAAATATTTGTTTGATATGGCTAACATCCGTGATCAGTGTTCATGGGTGCATGCCAGCCATATGCCTGAATCAACTGAAAAAGCCAAGGACCTGGTACGTATGGCGGTGGCCAGGGCTGAAACTCTTTTACCGCTGCATCAACAGCGCGCGGAGGTAACCCGCCGGGCACTGGTTATCGGGGGTGGTCTGGCGGGCATGACGGCAGCCAGATCCTTTGCGGACCAGAATTTTGAAGTGGCGCTGATCGAAAGAGCAACAGAATTGGGCGGCAACGCCCGGAAGATCTTCTTTTCAGCACATGACACTGATCCTCAAACGGTTTTGGACACTTTGATCAAACAGGTTGAAAACAATCCGTCGATTAAAATATACAAAAACGCTCAAGTGAACAAAATGTCCGGTTTTCTGGGCAACTATTCCACAGAAATTACCGCCGGTGACGGCGCAAGAGAAGAAATCAAGCATGGCGTGGTGGTTATCGCAACCGGCGGCGCTGAATACCAACCGGTTGAGTATATGTACGGCCAATCTCCCAGGATTATGACTCAACTGGAATTGGAAAAGAAGCTGGTATCAAAAGAGGCAGAACTCAAAGCCGCTAAATCACTGGTCATGATCCAGTGCGTTGGTTCGCGGGAGCCGGAGCATCTGTACTGCAGCCGGGTCTGCTGCAGCCAGGCTGTCAATAATGCCATCATCTTGAAAGAACTCAATCCTGAAACTGAGGTCACTATCCTGTACCGGGATATGCGCACCTACGGTATGCATGAGTTGCATTACCGCAAGGCCCGTGAAATGGGCGTGGTTTTCATTCATTTTGATTCTGCCAGGAAACCCGAAGTGACTCTGAAGGATGGCCGTTTGCAGATCAAGCTTACTGATAAAGCCCTGAACCAGGAGGTTACTTTGAATCCGGATATGCTGGTGCTGAGCGCGGCAGTCAGGCCGCAGCCGGATGCTGAAGAGTTTGCCAGCAGCCTGAAGCTGCCGTTAACCCAGGAAAAATTCGTCATGGAAGCGCATATGAAGCTGCGGCCGCTGGATCTGGTGAATGAAGGGATGTACCTCTGCGGTCTGGCACATTCTCCGAAAACAATGGGTGAATCTATCGCTCAGGCTCGGGGCGCTGTTTCCAAGGCCTTGACCGTATTGTCTCAGCCGTATCTGATGGTAGGCGGTGTGATTTCGGTCGTGGACCCGGACAAATGCGTGGCCTGTCTGACCTGCGTTCGCTCCTGCCCGTATGACGTGCCCGTGATTAACGAAAAAGGTGTGGCTTATATTGAGCCGGCAACCTGCCAGGGATGCGGCATCTGCGCCAGCGTCTGCCCGCGTAAGGCTATCACCTTGCAGCATTATTCCGATAAACAAATTATTTCCAAAGTGGACGCTTTAAAAGAACTAGTGGGTGAAAGGAGTTAAGCATGGTCGAAACTTATGAGCCAAAAATAATCGCCTTTGCCTGTCACTATTGTGCTTATTCGGCGGCAGATCTAGCCGGATCGATGCGCATTGAGTATGCGCCTAACGTTCGCATCATCAAACTGATGTGTACTGGCAAGCTTGATACACTCTATTTGCTGAAGGCCATTGAAGATGGGGCGGACGCGGTTTTTGCCGCTGGCTGAGAGGTTGGCAATTGCCATTTCCTGGAAGGAAATTTGAGGGCGAAGAAACGAATTGAACAGGCCAGGCAGCTCCTGACCGAAGTTGGGATAGAACCGGAACGCGTTGAAATGTTTTTTCTGGGCGCTTCTGACGCCGGTCTGTTTGCCAAAGCTTGTGATGAAATGACGGCCAGAGCGATTAAACTGGGTCCTAATCCGTTGAAAAAAGCTAGAGGTGAAGCCAAATGATTGTTGGAGAAAGAAAGCCCTTCGAACAGATATGGAGCAGCATCAAGAACCTGAAGAGCGTCCTGGTGCTGGGATGCGGAACGTGTGTCAGCGTTTGCCAGTCCGGTGGTGAAAAAGAGGTTGGTTTGCTGGCCAGTGAATTGCGCATGAAAGCCCAGTTGGAAAATAATCCGATCAACATTGGCGAATTCACCATTGAACGCCAGTGTGATAAAGAATTTTTTGATGCAATTAAAGAAAAAGTGAAAGAGTATGAAGCGATACTTTCAATGGCTTGCGGAGCAGGGGTGCAATTTTCATCTGATTTATTTGAAACCACGAGCGTCTTACCAGCCCTGAATACCCGCTTTATAGGCGTAGCACTGGGCGAAGGAATATGGTCAGAAAAATGCCGGGCTTGCGGCAGTTGCATTGTGGGTGATTACGGCGGAATTTGTCCTATGACCATCTGCGCTAAAAGCCTGGTAAACGGGGCCTGTGGCGGCAGTAAAAATGGCAAATGCGAAGCCGGGCAGGAGAAGGATTGCGCCTGGGTTCTGATTTACAACCGTCTAAAGAAACAGAACCGCCTGAACGTCTTACAAGGACTGGTGTCGCCCAAAGATAACCGCACTCATGCTCATCCGGGCACTTATACTAACGTGGCTTACCTGGATCCCACAATTGCCACTACGGAGGAAAAACATGCCAAATAGTAATTTGCAAAAAGCTTTCGAATCCGGAAAATTTGTGGTCACAGCTGAAGCTGGTCCGCTTAAAGGTACTGACATCAAAGAACTGGAGGAGATTGTCCATGTGCTGAAAGGCAAAGTGGATGCGGTCAATGTAACGGATCAGCAAAGCTCAGTAATGAGACTGGGATCGTTAGCGGTCAGCCATTTGTTAACCGGTTGGGGCCTCGAACCTATCTATCAATTGACCTGCCGGGATAGAAACCGTATCGCGCTGCAAAGCGATTTGCTCAGCGCGGCGGTCCTGGGAATATCGAACTGTGTGGCTCTGACAGGTGATCTGCCTTCTTCCGGTGATCATCCGCAAGCCAAACCGGTATATGACCTGGACTCGGTGCAGTTGCTAGCCGTCATGAAATCTCTGAATGAAGGGAAAGACATGATGGGCAATGAATTGAAAGGCAAGACTGACTTCTTCTGTGGAGCGGCGGTCAATCCCGGGGCTGACACTGAAGGCGCTTATGAAATGCAGATTCTCAAAGTGGAAAAGAAAATCGCCGCCGGGGTAAGATTCTTTCAGACCCAGGCCATCTACGATCCCAAATCATTTGAGAAGTTCATCAAGCGGGTGGAGCAATACAAGGTCCCCATTCTGGCCGGTGTGATTCCCTTGAAATCCGCCGGTATGGCAAAATTTATGAATAAAAGCGTAGCCGGAATCAGTGTGCCGCAAAATATGATTGACCGTATCTCTAAAGCTGAAGATAAGACCAAAACCGGCATCGAGATGTGCGCCGAACTGATTAAAGAACTCAAGGGCATGGCCCAGGGAGTGCATATCATGGCCATCGGCTGGGAAAAGAAAGTGCCGGATATCCTGGTGGCAGCCGGCATTAATCAGAGTTAATTACTAATAACGGAAATAAGTGAAGTGGCGTGGGGTTTGTTAACCCCGCGCCACTTTTTTCCCAACGTGGTTCTATTCATTTCCTTGTACATTGCTGTCCAAGATAACAAACTGAGAGCTGACCTGACAGTTACCCTGGCTATTCCTCTCACTGCAATGTTGTTCATCCCCAGGAAGTTCTTAACGCGACTGTTCACGCTTTCAATAACACGGCACAGGTTGTACCGCTTCTGCCACTTCGGGTTTTAAGGTGCACCGGAGGATGCCGGAGCACCTTATCAGCAATCTGTATCTCTTTCTAACAGGCGGAGTATGTCTGGGATTGAACAGGCCTTATTGAATAGCCACGCAATGATGGCAGACCACATCCCACGTACTGAATAACCTTTGCGACCCGTCCAGTGCGCCTCCTCTAGAACTCGGATTAACTTCACTGAAGGCAGCGCCTTCTAACCTTTAACCCAATGATTATTGTATGCATGGTTGATGAAAACTTCAAAATCAAATAGCGGAGATTGCATAATACCTGAGTTTCTCACTTTTTCGAATTTAGACAAATATTGAGCCTAAAAAGTTCTTTTCCGGGTTACTAACGGAGTGCCTGAAAGTTAAAATTGAATTACAATAGAGGCTATGG
>DAOUAU010000260.1:0-3085 GCA_034433195.1 Dehalococcoidales bacterium | reverse complement strand
ATTGATGATATTATTGCCTCTATAACCGGTGATAAAAAAATCATGGCATAAACAATAATGAGGGAGGAATATTCACATGATGATGAATTCTGCTGGCGGCGGAGTGCTCGCCTATCCGGCTAACTGGACAGAAATGACCCCGGCCCAAAAACGTAAGTGGAGATTGGATAGAATGCTTAATGCTGACCACATACAGTTTGTCAGCCCTGAAGCCAAGCAAAAATATCAAATCCGCGTCAAAAGAAACATCGCCTATTACAATGTCGAAGAATATGACAGGATTCCGGTCAATTTACCGGTCGGCAATCTGCCTCTCACTATAAATGGGGTCAATACGCGCACGGCCATGTATGATTATGAGCAGGCTGTGGCCGCGGTCAAAAAATTTAATGAAAAATATTCCGAAGAACTGGAATATTATGCCAGCGCTTTCCCTACTCCCGGCAAGGTACTGGATATGCTGGATTACAAACTTTATGCCTGGCCGGGACATGGTCTGCCGATGGACGCCTCCGGTGTGCAGTTCGTAGAGAGCGAATACATGAAGGTGGAAGAATACGATGATTTATTGCGTGATCCATCAGATTTCTGGATGCGCAAGTATCTGCCGCGCGTTTTTGGCGGACTTGAACCTTTGAGAGCTTTCTCCTCCATGACCAATATGATAGAGGTAGTTTCCATCGGTCAACTGGGCACCCTGGCTGATCCAAGAGTGCAGGAAATGCTGCTTAAACTGGTTGAGGTTGGCCGTGAATATCAAAGAATGATGTCCATCCTGGGACCCAGAATGGGGTCCAGCGCGGCCAACGGATATCCCGGTACTACCATGAGCATGGCCAAAGCTCCCTTTGATTCTCTGGGAGATACCTTGAGAGGCACTGCGCCCATTATGAAAGATATGTACCGCCGGCCGGATAAAATCCTGGAAGCCTGTGACAAACTGGCTGATTTAACCATAGATTCTGTTTTGAAGAGCCCTATGGCTCCTCATCTGACCGTCATCATGTATCCTTTACACAAAGGCGCTGACGGCTGGATGTCACAGAAGCAGTTTGAAACCTTCTACTGGCCTTCATTGAAAAAGGTCATGAATGCTTTCATTAATGAAGGTCTGATACAGAACCTCTTCGCCGAAGGTTCGTTTAACACCCGTCTGGATTATGGCAATGAATTTCCGAAGGGTTTCGTAACCTGGTTGTTTGACAGGTCTGACATGGCTCTGGCCAAGAAAGTGCTGGGCAAAAACTGCGGTATCTCCGGCAATATCCCGTCCTCACTGATGGTCACCGGTTCAGCGGCGGATGTCAAAGCTTATTGCAAGAAACTGATCGAGGACTGCGCCGCGGGCGGCGGTTACACTCTGGCGGCTGGCGCTACCGCTGAGAATCCCAAACTGGAGAATCTCAAGGCTATGGTCGAAGCTGCTAACCAGTACGGTGTTTATAAAAAATAACACATTTCAATTTGATGCAAAAAGGCTCTCCGGAATTTTCCCGGAGAGCCTTTTGCTCATTTGCCGGCAAGCATCATACCGTGGCCAGGGTGTTTACTCTGAAGCGGAATCCGGGAGATTGAAAAACGGCGACACAGGCATACAGAATTTGGAATCAAACCCCGCATTTCGGTTGCGCCTTATAGCCTTTATTGCTACAATTAATCACAATACGATTAATGAATTACAGCGGGATACCAGTCAGGAGAGTTTGTGTCATGGCCGAGAAGTATAATCCACAGGAAATCGAAAAAAAATGGCAGGCCAGGTGGCAGGAAGATAAGCTTTATTACGCCAAAGAGAATGATGCCCGCCCCAAATGGTACGCCCTGACCATGTTTCCCTACACTTCCGGTGATCTTCATATCGGACACTGGTATGCCATGGCGCCTTCAGATGTGCACGCCCGCTTCAAACGCATGCAGGGTTTCAATGTGATGCATCCGATCGGCTTTGATTCCTTCGGTCTGCCGGCTGAAAACGCCGCTATCAAGCGGGGTATTCACCCCTTCACCTGGACGATGCAAAATATTGAGAATATGCGCCGCCAGCTCAAGACCATGGGCGCCATGCATGATTGGAGCCGGGAAGTGATTACCTGTCTACCGGACTACTACAAATGGACACAGTGGTTTTTCCTGAAATTATACCAGGCAGGACTGGCCTATCATTCCAAAGCCCCGGTCAACTGGTGCCCCACCTGCCAGACGGTTTTGGCCAATGAACAGGTTTTGGACGGTTTTTGCGAGCGTTGCGATGCTGCAGTTAACCGGCGCGATCTGGAACAGTGGTTCTTCCGCATCACCCGGTATGCCGATGAATTAGCGCTGCATGAAGGGCTGGACTGGCCGGAACGCATCAAACTAATGCAAAAAAACTGGGTCGGACGCAGCGAAGGCACAGAGATATCCTTTGCTTTAAATATTCCCGGAGTTCCCGAAAAAGAAATAAAGGTCTTCACTACGCGCCCGGACACCGTTCACGGCGTCACCTTTATGGTGCTGGCGCCGGAGCATCCGCTGGTCGCCAAAGTGACCACCCCGAACAAAAAGGGAGAAGTTGGAGAATATATCAATAAAGCTCGCCGTCAAAGTGAAATTGAACGTCTTTCCACCGAAAAGGAGAAGGATGGTGTTTTCACCGGAGCGTATTGCATTAACCGTTTGACCGGTATGCGGGTTCCCATCTGGATTGCGGATTATGTCCTGACCAGTTATGGCACAGGCGCGGTGATGGCCGTTCCGGCCCATGATACACGCGATTTTGCTTTTGCTAAAAAATATGGTTTGCCGATCAAAGTTGTCATCTCACCTCCCGGCTGGAATGGCGCAGAATTGAAAGAAGCGTACGTTGAAGACGGACTGATGGTTCACTCTGCCCAATTTGACGGCATGCCAAACCGTCAGGGAATTTTGGCCGTCACCCAATACCTGGAATCTAAAGCCTGGGGCAAGGGTACCGTTAGTTATAAATTACGTGATTGGTTAATTTCCCGGCAGCGTTACTGGGGCGCCCCCATACCGATTATCTATTGCTCAAAATGCGGCGCCGTACCGGTGCCGGACAAAGATCTGCCGGTTTTACTGCCTGAAG
>DAOUAU010000259.1:0-5672 GCA_034433195.1 Dehalococcoidales bacterium | reverse complement strand
CCAACCACTGCGGCTCCTACCACTGCCGCCCCGACAGCCACAATTCAATCAGCGCTGCCGGCCAGCGCATGGGCTGTCACGCCGCCGCAACAGATGGGCGGTCACTTTATCTGGGGTTCCACTCTCGGTATAGCCAATATGGGCAGCCATATTGATATCAATTCTCCCTCACTCTGTTACCCCATATTTGAGCCTCTGATCAGAACCGATGAAAGTGAGAAGCTGATTCCCTGGTTGGCCGAATCATGGAAAATTGATCTGGCTGCCAAGACCATTGTTTTTAATCTGCGTAAGGGAGTCAAATTTCACGATGGTACCGAGTTCAACGCAGCAGCCGTCAAATATAACCTGGAACAGGTGCTGGCGGCTAACCTGACCGGATCCGCGGTGCTGAGAAAGATCGCCTCCTATGATATCATTGATAATTTTACTTTGCGTTTGAATCTGACGGAGTTTGATTACACTTTGATGCTGCGTCTGGCTCAAACGGCCATCGGACAAATGTCATCACCCACCGCCATGCAGACTAAAAAGGTAGCTGAGGAGCGCGTCGTGGGCACCGGCCCGTTCAAATTTGATAGCTGGAAGCGGGATGATTTTATAAAAGGTGTCAAGTTCGCGGATTACTGGCAAAAAGGCAAACCCTATCTTGACGCTATCACCTATAGAGTTATCGCTGATCCTACTGCCCTTCTGATGGCTTTCAAAGCCGGAGAACTGCATAAAGTACAGCCAATAGAACCGATAGACGTAATTCAACTGAGAAAGGAAGGTTTTGAATCAGGCCCGCAGGGATTAGACTGGGTCCATATGTTGATGCCTGACAGCGGTAACGCGAAATCGCCTTTCGCCAATATCAAAGTGCGCGAGGCCTTGCAGTATGCCATTGACCGGAAAGGGATTGTTGACGGCATTGGTATGGGGATATATACACTTACCTACCAATTAGCGACTACGCAGAACTCCTGGTATGATAACACTCTGAAGGCATTTGATTATAATCCCGCCAGAGCCAGGTTGTTATTGGACCAGGCAGGTTATCCCAACGGTTTCAAAACCAAACTGTTAACCGATACCAGAGGCCGCAAGGATATTATCACCACACTGGTGACTTATCTGAAAGATGTGGGAATCCAGGCCGAAGTTGATATTGCGACTGTTCCCAGGATTACTACTCTTCAGAGAGAAGGGTGGGATGGACTTCTCTACACCGGCTTTCCGCAGCCGGTAAACCTGGTGAACTATATCGCACGCTGGGGAGACCCGACTAACTTCACCAGCTTCTACAGGCCGCCCGGATGGCAGGCCAGCTGGGACAAGCTGTATGCTGAAAATGATGATGCCAAACGAAACGCCCAGCTTAAAGACCTGATCAAGGTTATCTATGACCAAAGTTTAGCTGTTCCCTTGGCCGGTACCAGAGCCCTTTACGTGAACAAGCCGGGACAGGTTAATAACTTCATGTTTCACACCAATAGTACCAGCGGCTGGTATGAATCAGCGGATATCTGGCTGAAGAGATAAACCGGTTAACTAACAATCACTGACATCAAAGTCAGATCACAATGGCAAAAGCGGGGCAATCTGAATACATCAACAACTGGTTGCCCCGCAGTGATAATACAGATATGACATAATTATTTTTTGCCCTGACTGGCGCAGTATCTGAAGCGCCAGTTAAAATGAGAGCTTTATTGTCACGGTTGGTTCTGTTTGGATTGGATTATCCGGAGGATTCAGATGACAACGTATATTGTTCGCCGTTTATTTTTAGGTCTAATCACCATAATATTGATAACAATAATTGTTTTTCTGGTGATGCGTCTTTTACCGGGTGATCCATTGGTGTTGTACCTGAGCGCGGGTGAAATAGGGCAAATGAACGATGAGCAGATGCAGGAACTCAGACAGAAGTTCGGTTTGGACAAAACGCTGGCATTACAATATATTGACTGGGTTGGCAATATGCTCCGGGGAGATTTGGGGTTATCCATATTTTACGATGATAGTGTCAGTACTCTGATTAAACAACGTATACCAGTAACGGCGCATTTGGGGATATTGGCTTTTATATTCGGCAATTCGCTGGGTATTTTATTCGGAGTCATTTGCGCCTTAAGGCGAGGGAGGTGGATTGACACGGTCATCACCTTGCTGGCCAATATAGGCATCACTATGCCGGGCTTTATCGCGGGAATACTGCTGATGTTTTTGCTGTCACTAAAATTGGGATGGCTGCCCACCGGTGGTTACACCTCTCCTTTTACCGATTTCTGGATGAACATTAAACAACTGATAATGCCGGTTTTCTGTATGGCGCTCTTCACCATCGCGGCCCAATGCCGCCAGGCCCGCTCATCTATGCTTGAAGTAATACAGCAAGATTATATTCGCACGGCCTGGTCCAAAGGTTTGAATGAGAGGATGATAACTCTCAGGCATGCCCTGAAAAACGCGCTGATCCCGGTAATCACAGTGATGGGCCTGCAAGTCAGCCTCATTTTCGGCGGCTCTGTTTTGATTGAAACTATTTTTAACATCCCAGGTATTGGCAGATTGATGGCATCTTCGATGTTGCAGCAAGATTTTATGGTTGTTCAGGCTGTGGTGCTTATGATGGGCATCGCGGTGGTGCTGGCTAACCTGACTGTGGATATTTCATACGGCTGGCTTGAACCGCGCATTAGATATGAATAAGGAGAGCGCAAATGAATAGTAAATCCGGGACTGTTTCTTCCGGCAGCGAACTGGAGGCTTCAGCGGTTCTGCCGAAATACAATGAGACCAAGCGCATTTTCTCAGTGTTTTTCGGGCGACCTCTTCCGGTTATCGGGCTGATTATCATTGTTGTTTTTATACTGACCGCGATTTTTGCGCCTTTGCTGGCTCCTTACGACCCCTATAAGATGAGTTTACCCAATAAACTTCAGCACCCCAGCATGCAACATCTGGCGGGGACTGACGCCGTAGGCAGAGATTCGTTGAGCCGGGTCATTTACGGATCCCGTATCTCGCTGATGATAGCACTGATCGCAGTTTCGATATCTGCAGCGACGGGTATCACTCTGGGCTTGATAGCGGCCTACTTCGGCGGTATGACGTACCAGGTGATCATGCGGTTCATTGACGCTTTGATGGCATTTCCCATGCTTTTGTTAGCTTTATTGATTGCCGCACTGCTTGGCGGAGGTATGAAAAATGTGATTATCGCGCTATGTATCGGCATGATAGCAGCGCCTGCCCGCATGATGTGTGGAGTGGCCACCTCCATCAAGCAGAATGATTATATTCTGGCCGCCCGTTCGATGGGTATGAACAATATGCGCATCATGCTCAGGCATATACTTCCTAATTCCTTTCAACCGCTCCTGGTGATGCTCACCGTAGGGTTAGGATCTACCATTCTGGCAGAAGCGGGACTCAGCTTCCTGGGGGTTGGCATCAATCCGCCTACTCCGGTGTGGGGCAGCATGGTGAATGAGGGTTACAAGTTCCTGCTCACTCATCCGGAGCTGTGCCTGGTTCCTGCCTTAGCTATCATGCTGGTGGTATTCGGGTTCAACATGGTGGGAGACGGTCTTCGTGATGCACTGGATCCCAGGCTGAGAGGGGTGATTTGATGTATTTTCACATGGCCGGCCGGGCAGAGAGAGCCGTTTGTGGCAGCCCTCAGGTGCATTAGTAATTGCTAAAAACATAGATGGTGATTGAGGTTATCATCAGACCACCTGAATCATTCGGGTAGCCGCCCCTTATGGAAATTTATAAGATAGTGGAGATAGTGGTTAGGGGAGATTTATCATGAACAATCACAAAAAGGATGCTTCAAATACCTGGCGCAAAGCAAACAACAATCCCCTGGAGAGCTCTGATATACAGGATACAATCTTAAAAATAAAAAGCAAACCTGCGGCTGTAAAATCGATTTATTACGCTGCCAACGTTTTAACCTGCCTCAGTCAGGGCGTTTACTCCATCACTGAGATTTCCGATGTCTGTAAATTGAATAAAGCCACTGTTCACAGGATACTTAAAGCCCTGGTAGATTCTAATCTGGCCATACAGGATCCCATCAAACGACAATATTACCTGGGACACTCAATTTCAAGAATCGCAGCCAGTCCTTATACTTCACATGAATATCTGATGATTTGCGGTTACAAACCGATGAGACATCTAAGTGACGTTACGCAAGAGACAGTGTTTGTTAATATCTTGCTGGGGCTTCAGTATATCAACATGCATGAGATTCCCAGTAAACACGATCTGAGGGTGGCTGAAGTGACCAGAAAAACCGGACATGTTCCGGCAGGGGCCTCTTCCCGGGTGCTGCTCTCTCAATTGAATAACAAAGAGCTGAATATTGCGATGCAATACATGGATCTTCAATTACCTAATGGCAAGATCATCTCAGAAGAAGACCTGAGATCTGACATCATGAAGATTCATCAAACCGGTTACTGCCTTACTGCTGGAGAAAAAATTAGCGGATGTATCTGTATATCCGCTCCGGTAACCAATTATTTTCTGCCCGCAGCATTAAGCATCATTGGCCCTGAAAGCCGTATCCGTCCGCGCATCGATGAATTTATCGCTGAAGTCAAGCAGGCAGCCAGCCTGGTTTCTGAAAATGTGGCAAAATCAATCAGTGAATAAGCATTAAGAAACATGTCAGAGGGTTGCCGGCAAGGTTTTTAATTGAAATCTCTGGTGACTGACAGGGTTCTGACCTGGAAACAAGGGAGTGTTGGGATGTCAATACTGACCGGCAATTATCTGGGTATTCCCGGATATGTATTGTTCTGGTCTCTGGCGGCGGTGGCGCTGGGATTCTTCATACAAAGGGTTTATCTCCTGATAGCTCTACTGAAACTCGGGCGGCCGGAACCGCCTTTTAACCGCTTAGCATACCGTATAAGAACCATGCTGGGTGCGGCCTTAACCCAATCCACTAATTTGAAAACGCTCAGCTTCAGGGATCCGGCCTCACTCGGTCATGCCTTGATGTTCTGGGGTCTGATCCTGTTCGGCCTGGCTTATTTTGTCTTCCTCGGCCTGGGAACGGGTCTGGGTCTGTTCAGTGTATACCGCGGCAGCCTCTTTGAAGTGGTCTGCTGGTCTATTTTAGATATCGTTGCGCTGATGGTTATACTCTCCATACTCTGGGTAATAATAAAAAGATATATTATCAAACCTGAAAGACTGGAAAGGAAGCAAAGCGGTGAAGAGAAGGTCACTCAGGCCTTGCTCCTGATGGTGATCATCAGTCTGATGCTGCTGCATTACGGCATCACGGGCTTTGGATATGCGGCCAATGGAATTTCACCTGGCTGGGCGCCCATCAGCGCCGCTCTGGCCGGTTTCCTGGTTAATGCAAATGTATCACCGAATACTTTGGACGTGGTATTCAAAAGCCTGTGGTGGCTCAACTATATTTTGATCCTGGGTGCGGTGATTTACGCTCCGCGTTCCAAGCACCTTCATCCGCTGACATCATTCTTCAATATGGCTTTAAAAAATTTGGGACCGAAAGGTTCTCTCAAGCCGGTTGATTTGAGCCTCCCGCATCATGCCGGTGCAGCAAAAATCCAGGACTTTAGCCGGAAACAACTGCTTGACCTTTATGCCTGTACATGGTGCGGCAAGTGCCACATTGTCTGCCCGGCCCAGCT
>DAOUAU010000258.1:0-5742 GCA_034433195.1 Dehalococcoidales bacterium | reverse complement strand
TGAATAAAGCCATCTCTCTGAGCGGCCGGCTGAGCATCAATACTGGCGGTGTATCCGGGATACTGGGCCATCACCAGCGGGTTCAATGAGTATTCACCGGAAGCCAGAAAACTCTGGTTCCTGACCCACTCCATTTGAGCCTGGGCTATCGCTCGTCCGGTATCCAATTGGTCAGAGGCTACCGCTGCTCTGGAAGAGGTAGTCAGGGCGCTGAGAAAACATACCGAGATGATGGCCAGTATCGTCATCGCTACCAGTACTTCAATCAGAGAAAAGCCCTGTTGTTTACGCATAGTCAAATCTCGGTCTCCCTGCGGCAGAGTAAACCTGAAATCATTATCTTAAAAATTGAGCCACTAAAAAATGACGAGATAGTCCTTGATCAGGCATTACTTTGGTCATGAAGTACTGAAGAGAAGACTCCGGTTATCCGCTTTCAATCTGGCTGATATCTGAGTCATCAAGTATATTGGTCTGAACGAAATTTGTGGTCAATGGAAAATGTCAATTGACTCCTGAATCCATGTAAGCTCTAAACTTGCCCTGCCGGGAATGAACTGGCAGAGATGGATTCAATCCCTGACTCTTTTAACAGCCGCCCGGATTACCCTTCTTCGATACTTGTAACCTGCGCAGTTTCCATCGGTTCAATATCACTTTCTCTATGGTGACATTTTCCCTGAACAATCAGGGGGGTGACAAAATCACAGCACTTCGACATGAACGAGTACAATAGCTTGAAACCGCCACGCTGAGAGATTAGAATAACAGACAACATAGTGTAAAATACCGCTTTGATATAGAGTAACTGTTTAATGAGAAGCCAATACTTGTGCAGCCAATGGTTCCGGAGCTTGATGATATATCTGGGGCTATTGGCGCTTATCCTCATGTCGGGTTTTACTTTCAGTGGTTGCCACCAGGGTAAAACACCAGGCACAGCCTTTATCGCTTCTTATGAAGGAGAGGCTCAGATTAAAAAGGCCGGCACAACCAATTGGATTAAAGCGGAGATCAAAGCCTCCCTTTCAGCCGGTGATGTTATCAAAACCGGAAATAATTCGCAGGTATTAATCACTTTCTTCGATGGCAGTACCATCGAACTGAAATCCGGCACGCAAATAGAAATCAGGGAATTACTGGCGGGAAAGACCACCCGCATACGCCTTAAGCAGGAGATAGGTGAAACGCTGAACAAGGTCAAGAAACTGACTGATTCAGCATCACGTTATGAGATAGAAACGCCAACCGCGGTGGCCGGTGTCAGAGGCAGCCAGATGATAGTGAAGGTGGCCGCTGACGGTACTACCACAGTTCAAAATATAGAGGGGAAAATCAGCGTTACGGCCCAGGGAAAAGAAGTGCTGATCCCTGAAGGCCAGACCAGCACCATCGAACCCGGTCAGCAACCCGGGGCACCGGCCGCGGTTCTACCTGCCTCTATCGCACCCACTCCGAAGGTCAATATCAATGCGGACAAAAAGGAGGACGTGTTTGATCTTGATGGCAAACCCGTGAGCGGATACCCATATCTGGATATCATCAATCAATGGATAGAAAGAAAAGGTGACAACTGGGTCATTTCGATGGAGATGCAAGCAAAATATCCGGCGACTGTTGATCCGGATGGTGTTGTTGAATGGAATATTATGGTAGATGCTGACAATGATATCAATACCGGCTGGCGTTCCGCACTTTTATTTAATGATTTGGGGATAGATTATTACCTGTACCTCAGTAGAACCGGAACAAGGTTCCTGGTTGGCGCACAAAGAACCGCCGATTCTTCCCGTGGTTACCGGCATTTCATAGGATACAGCACTTCCATGAATGGGAATACCCTGTCCATAGAATTCAGTCCGGATACCATTGGTAACTCGAACCGGTTTAGTTTCATTGTTTTAACCAGACAGTATTCGAAAGCCGGAGACCCTCAATCATTGATGGCAGCAGACAAAATACCTGACCTCAAGCATTTTATGATATCTATACCCGTGCAGTAAGGCTTTTAAACAATATTCTCAGACCTCCTGAAGTGAATGGAGTATTAAGAATGAATACCAACCCGTATCGCAAATTTATCTGGTCCGGCTTGTTTTTGCTCTGTATTTTAGTGATCGGCACGCTGGGTTACCGGCTGTTAGGGCGCGGGCAGGATTCGATCATTGACGCCCTTTATATGACCGTAATCACGGTCACAACCATAGGATTCACAGAAGTGATTGACCTGACAAACAATCCTGCCGGCAGAATATTCACCATGTTCATCGCCATTTCAGGCATCGGGGTGGTGGCTTATGCCGCCACCAACTTCACCGTATTGTTAGTGGAAGGACAACTGACTGATTCCTTTAAAAGGAGACATATGGAAAATATAATTAAAAAATCAAAGGGCCATTATATAGTCTGCGGCACCGGAACGACCGGACTGCACATCATAGGAGAACTGATCTCTACCAAAAGAGGAGTGATTATCATCGATACAGACAAGAGCAAATTGGACAGACTCATGGCAATATATAAAAACGCCGCCGCTATCGAAGGTAATCCGACTGAAAATGAGGTTTTAATGAAAGCCGGGATTATTCAGGCCAGCGGTTTATTTGCAGTCTCCGGTGATGACAACCAGAATCTGGTAATCGGCTTGACAGCCAAGCAGATCAATCCCCAGATGCGGGTGGTAGCGGAATGCCATGAAATCAGCAACGGGGATAAGATGAAAAAAGCAGGGGTGGACTCCGTTGTCTCTCCGAGCTATATCGGCGGCTTGAGAATGGCATCAGAGATGATCCGGCCGACGGTAGTTTCATTTCTGGATGTGATGCTGCGCGACAGGGATAAAAACCTGAGAGTTGAAGAAATCCCGGTACCCGAAAATTTTGCGGAAAAAAAGCTGGGAGAGACCGGATTGAAAGTATTATCACACAGCTTGTTGCTGGCCATCAAAACAAAGGGCGACTGGGTTTATAACCCTCCAGACGATGATATGGTCAGGGCCGGTGACATTCTGGTTTTTATGACTACTCCGGAGGGTAGATTCGAAGTGGAAGAGAAAATACAACGCGGTTAATAACAGAAGGTTTTCTGATAGAATTTTCGGGGGGGACCTCCCCCAGGTTCTCAAAATAGCGGCAAGAAATCATAATTGTACGGAGGAAATATGGCTAAAGACAAATATTCCGTGATAATGAGAATTCTGGATGATCAGAACCGGTTAACCGACCGTGCTGATACCAAGGCTATATCAATGCTTACCACGCTCGGGCTGTTTACCGTTTTATTCATCTCACAGTTGAATACTATCTCGCGCGTGGTGCCATTCACCATAGTTTTATTAGTGATCTATTTTGTTTCTGTGATCCTGGCGGTTCTACACATCATCATGGCTGTCAGCCCCAGAATTCGCTCCACAACGGATAAGGGGGGAAATCCCATTAATCAGGCTGCCGCGGCTCAACCTACTTTTTTCGGGGGTATCTGCCAATATCCGGACGCGGGCGCATATGACAAATCTCTTGATGATTTGATGCTCAGCGATGAAACGATTAACGAGACTTATGTCCGCCAGGTTTATGAAATAGCCAAGATCAATAAAATCAAATACAAATATGTGGGGCGAGCGGTCTGGTTCGTGGTAGTGACCCTGATCAGCCAGATAGCCTTGATCGCATTTTTGTTTTCCCAAAAGGTACAAAACCTGTAAAGGTAAAAGGCGGGACTTTTGAAAAATACAGCATCCGGATTCCGCTTAGGACAAAAAAGCCGCAGACGTTTGATTCATGCCGCTATCCTACTTGGCGCAGGGGCGCTTTTTACCCTGGCTGTGTTTTTGATACAACCTTTCTATACCTTCAATTTATGGGCCGCCGACCAATTTCTGGAGACTGAATCACCCTCCCCTAATATCATTATCGCGGGAATTGATGACGCCAGCCTGAAAACATTTGGGAAATTGTCCGAATGGCCCCGCAGCCTGCATACCTCGGCCATCAACAACCTGAAACAGGCCGGTGCTACAGTTATAGGTTATGATGTCATCTTTGCCGACGCTTCACCGCAGGATAGCGGTCTGGCGGCGGCCATACAGCAGGCTGACAACGTAGTTCTGGCAGTAGCAGGTACCAACCGGACCTCAGCCAATGATACCGTACTTACCCTCAAGGATTTCCTGTTACCAGCAGAACCGCTGCGCATCAGCAGTCATGGGTTGGGACATGTAAATATCATCCCGGACCCGGACGGAAAAGTACGGAGAATCCCGGTTATTGCGATGCAAGAGAACGGCGTGACTTATCCATCTCTGGGAATTGCCATGCTGCATACTCTTTTCCGTTTACCTTTACCGGAAAATTATAGCCGTGAAGACAATAAAATTAGCCTGCTGATGCGCCAGATCCCGGTGGATAAATCCTATTCCGTGCGCTTAAACTATGCCGTCACTGACAATAGTCTGGCTTATATCTCCTATCAGGATGTAATCAATAATAGCTTCAACCGGGCAATGGTCAAAAATAAAATAGTGCTGGTGGGCATTACAGCCACCGGGGATATAGATAGCTGGTCAGTACCGGCATCCGCCATCCGGATTCCCGGGGTTTTGATTCATGCCGCCCTGATGGACACCATATTAAGAATGCGCTTTGTGACCGAAACCGGCATCAATATCACGGTGTTGCTGATGCTGTTAATGACCCTGATATGCGCCTTGTTTTTTCCCTGGATAGGCACCTGGAAATGGCAGGACCTGGTCAAAGTAACCGCTATCACACTTATTTTGTTATTCTCCTACGTGGTGGCTTGCGCCCTCATATCTGATCAAGGTCTTATTTTAAATGTGCTTTATCCGTGTATGGCGCTTTTGGTGTTGTTTGTCAGCAATATTATGTTCATCGTAATCAAGGAACAATCCGACAAACAGTTTATCAAAGCGCTCTTCGGGCGTTATGTCTCGCCGCAGATATCCCGAGAAATCGTGGCCCTGGCAGATGAGGGAGTATTGAAGCTGGGCGGTGAAGAAAGAGAGGTCACCATTATGTTCGCCGATATCCGTAATTTCACCACGCTCAGCGAAAAAATGTCTCCGGAAGGCGTGGTAAAAATGCTGAATACTTGCCTGCCGGTGATGATTGACGCCATCGTACAAAACGGGGGTCTGGTTAACAAATTTGCCGGAGACAGCCTGATGGGAGTCTGGAACGCCCCTCAACTTCAAGCGGAACATCCCCGGCTGGCTGTGAAGGCCGCCCTGGACGCACAGACCAGAATGACCGCACTATGCGCCTGCAATACAGACTTGACCGGAGTCCAGTTCGGAATAGGCATCAATACCGGCAAGGCTGTGGCCGGCAATGTCGGCTCATCGGGGCGGGTTGAATATACCGTCATCGGTGATGCCGTCAATCTGGCCTCCCGTATTTGCAGTTCAACCCCCGGGGGAGAAATTATGATAGGGCCGGAAACCTTCCGGCATGCCCAGGACGCGCTGGATGTTGAACCTTTGCCGCCGCAACTTTTCAAGGGCAAGAGTCAGCCGATAGTGGTTTACCGGCTGAAAGGGCGGCGCGGTTAAGACTAGCGCCGGTTTGATGGAGAAGCGGCCGGCTGTATCAGGTTAAGGGTATCAGGAACCGGAATGATAGATGTCAGGGTACACCGGTGAGAAGCCTGTGCGGCAGCAGACACAACCGCTGCCTGACTTCTATCATCTTGCGTCTCTCATCGGGAGGCAGGAAGAAAATACCG
>DAOUAU010000257.1:0-9827 GCA_034433195.1 Dehalococcoidales bacterium | reverse complement strand
AGAGAGTCCGCGATATCCTTGTTGCTCAAACCTCTGGCAGTCAACTTAGAACATCTTTTTCACGGTCGCTCAGATTGATATCATACCTGGAATCTCCGGATTTGGCGGCGCCGAGAATGGCTCTTTGAATTACCTTGCGTGCGATGGAGGGATGCAAAACAGATTCTCCCGAATGGATCGCGCGTACAGCGTCTATAATTTCCTGGCCGGGAACATCTTTAAGCAGGTAACCGGCAGCGCCGGCTTCTAATAAAGCAAAAACATACTCATCATTATCGTAAGCGGTGAGAATCAATATAGCTAACGCAGGAAAGCGCGGCTTGATTTTCCGGGTTACCTCTATCCCGGTAATTTTAGGCATCGAAATATCCAGAATGGCTACATCCGGATTGGTTTTTTCAATTAGTTTGATAGCCTCTTCGCCATCCCGGGCTTCGCCAATTACTTCGAAATCCTCTTCTCGCTCCAACAAAGCGCGAGTTCCCTCTCTCACCACGGCATGGTCATCGGCAATTACTATTCTGATCTTTTCCATTTCTTATCATTCCCATTCCTGGCCCCATTGCTGAAGTATAATCCAGTTCAGAAAAGGCTTCAACATAAAGACCTGAATCGATCAACCCACAAAACTCGTCCGGCAAACAAAGTCCGGCGGTTATGATCTTTCCAATCATGAACGGCATCAGTCCTGATCACAGGTATTTATGCTCCTGGAATACCCGCATTTATACCTGTCATTAATGCCTCTATCAGGCTTAAAATGCAAAAAGTAACAGGCTCATGATGCATCAAATATCAGGTCTTGCGGCGGATGTATGATATCAAAAGCAGTGGTATTCTGAAAATATAAGCTCAAACAGCAACACGATTATTGAGGTAAATATCAAAGGAGGATAGATTAATGGTTTCTCGGGTAGTCAAAAGGGGGATTTTTGAAGAAGTTGAAGATCAAGAAAATGATCTGCGGCTTTTTTCGGAAATCCAAAAATCTATTAGCAGTTCTTCGGAAAAAACTACTTTGGCCAATCCCGCCGCCATCGGCCTGGGCGCTTTCGGCGCTACCACTATTTTGCTCCAGCTCCATAACCTCGGCTTTCTCGGCGTCGGCGCCGTCATGTGGCTGGCCTTCATCTTCGGCGGTCTGGCTCAGTTAATCGCCGGTTTTCTGGAATACCGCCACGGCAATAACTTCGGTTTCGCCGCCTTTACCACCTACGGCTCTTTCTGGATCGCCCTGGGCGGTATCTGGCTCAATGCTCAACTTAAATTCACCGCCATCTCCGGCACCGATGTCGGCTGGTTCCTGGCAGTCTTCGCCGCTTTGACCCTCCTCTATTTCATCGGCTCTTTAAAACAAAACGGCGCCCTGGCATGGATCTTCCTCTCTCTGCTCATCGGCTTTATCCTGCTCGTTATCGGGCACCTCGTCCCAGGCGCTGAGATCTTTAACAAAATCGCCGCTGTCGAACTGATTGCCTGCGCCTTGTGCGCCTGGTATCTTATGATTCACGTGATTTACACACCCTTGAAAATCAATATCCCCGTCGGCAAAGCCTGGATTAAATAAGTTTAAATTTCAGGTTATCAAAAAGCCCGAGCAGTGATGCTCGGGCTTTTCTATTCACTGAAGGGCAGAGTGTTATTTTATTTGGAAGAGCTTGTTTCAACCGCCTGATTCACTCCTGAGTTTTTCTTTTGCGTTAATAAAGAAACCACTACCAGAGTAATGAAGCTGATGGGAACAGCGATAATAGCCGGTTGACCGATCGGATTGGGAGCAGTGACATTGGTCAAATGATAAACGTTGGTATACATGTCCTGGGAGAATGCGATCAGAATCAGGGATGAAATCAACCCTGCCAGAATGGAGGCGATGATGCCCCTGGCAGTGGCCTTCTTCCAGAATATGATTCCAAAGATAGCCGGCAGGTTAGCCGAAGCCGCGATGGCAAAAGCCCATCCCACCAGGAATGACACGTTCATGGTTTTAAACAGAATGCCCAAAACCATAGCTAAAAGGCCTACACCGATGGCCGTGGCCCGTCCGGCAAAAACCATGGTCTTGTCACTCATCTGGATCTTCATGTACTTGTGTAACAAATCGTTGGCTACGGCACCGGAGGCCGCCACAATCAATCCGCTGACTGTACCCAGAATGGTGGCGAAGGCAATAGCCGTGATCACCGCGAAGACGCCCAGTCCGAAAGATTTGGCCAGCAACGGAGCGGACATATTCTCATTGGAAATATCCAGCGTGCCGTGGGACATGGCGCCCAGACCCAGATAAAGCGTCAGGAGATAGAACAAACCGATGGCCACCACCGCCACAATAGTTGATTTTCTGGCATAGGCGGGAGTGGGAACGGTGTAATAGCGGATCAGAATGTGAGGCAAAGCGGCTGTACCCAGGAAAAGCGCTATCATCAAGGAGATGAAGTTGAGCTGGTCCATGGGTGTGGCGCCCCGTTCGGGATCAATCTTGAATTTTAACCCCGGAATCAAGATATCTTTCCCGGAGGTGGGTACCTGGTAGTAGATCGCTACCTTGTCATGCCCATCAGTCACCAGAGCCTTGGACCATCGGATAACAGTGCCCTCTTTGATAGTTTCGATGAAAGTGAAGGGGTCAAGGGGGCCGGTGTCTACACCGGTTTTTCCATCAATTTCGCTGATATGACCCACACTATAGAATCTGCCTTCTTCTTTGGGAGCACCGTTGTAGAGCACCGGACCGGAAGCCTGGGTGGTGATGGTTTGGGTTTCATACAGCAGGTTATTTTTAACATCCAGCTTCCAGAAACTTGCAATATTCTCTTTGGAAAGTTTGACGAAGGTATTTTTACCAGATTTAATTTCTTTTTCGAAGTTATAGGATTTATCTTCCAGTGTAACCGCATTCTCGCTTACACCTGTAACTTTCAAAGTAAGGGTATCATGCATGCCTTCAGGATCAGTGGAATAACCGCGGAAGAGCAGCATGCCCACGATTACTAAGGAGAAAACCACCAGTAAGCCGCCTTTGATGAACTGAACCCAGGTAGTGGAAGCCATGCCGGCCGTTGCCACAATCACAATTACCACAAAACCGACAACTCCCACACCTACTTCAAAAGGCAAACCCAATAGCGGGGTGACCAGAGAACCGGCTCCCACCATTTGGGGAATCAGATAAAAAAGAGATACTACCAGGGTGCTGATGGCAGCCGCCAGGACGATGCCGCGATGCTTGAACTTGGCATCTATAGCGTCTGCGAAGGTATATTTACCCAGCCTTTTCAGAGGTTCCGCCACTACAAAAAGGGCTACCATCCAGCCGGCCAGGAAGCCGATGGAATACAAAAAGCCGTCAAAACCGGCCATCGCGATCATACCGGCAATGCCTAAAAAGGAAGCTGCAGACAGATAATCGCCGGCAAAAGCCACGCCGTTAACACCCCAATGGATTTTTCCACCGGCGGCATAATAGCCGCTGGCAGATTTGGACTTCCTGGCAAAAAACCAGGAAAGAAATAAAACCGTCCCGACAAATATCAGGAATATTACGATTGCCAGGGGTTCAGCCTTATAGTTCATTTATTCGACACTCCCTTTTTTATGCGCATCCAGATTGTCCAATTTCTCACGTCTGGAACACATGTAGTTGTAAATCAAAGCCTGGACAACCGCTATTAAAATCAATCCAAATCCGAAAACAATGGCCAGATTCAGCGGACCGATATCGGTGCCCATTAATTTAGGCTTGATTACACATATTAAAACAAAAATAGCATACAAGGGCGTGTATATGCCGAACATGATAAGACCCAATTTGGTCTTGTAACTTTGTGATTTTTCTATTTTCCATTCACTGGATGGACCATGGGACATAACAATTTCCTCCTGATAACCTTCTTAAAACAATTACGGTATTGATTCACGCTTCTTCCCAGTAACTATCACCTCCGAATCCGAACTAAGGCTATTTTAATGATTTCTGCTTCCATGTCTGTCAGGTGGATTTTGGGCGAGCAATTTTCCTGTGGATAGCCCAAACCATCGTTAATAATAGGATATAAGCATTATTGTGTCAAGTTTTTAGTTGTTTATTAGTAATTGTTTTTAATCATTCTTACGGCAATCAATTAGTTTCAGGAATCAATCTCTCATGGGACTGTATGCGGCCAAATACCTTCAGGGGCAAATAATATCCGGAACTCCATTCTGGGAAGCCCCCGTGATTTTGACATATCAAAAAACTCCGGACGCCGGGAGCGCTATTTGGAGTCATCTAAAGTAATCCAGCCTTGCTTGATGGCTCGCAGCACGGCCTCGGTGCGGGAACTCACCTTCAATTTGGTAAAAATATGCCTCATATGTGCTTCAACAGTATGCAGGCTTAATCCCAATCTATCCGCGATTTCCTGATTACTGCAAGCCTTGCCGGCCAGACGTAAGACTTCAAGTTCCCGGTCCCCCAGGATTTTTTCAGTGTCTTTGTTACTGGCAATATTGGAACGAGGATCAGGGAAAAAGCGTTTCATCACTTTTGAGGCGATGACAGGGTGCAATACTGATTCACCGCGCTTGATCGCCTTGATGGCGCTGATAATGTCAGAACTGCCTACGTCTTTGAGCAGATATCCAGCCGCTCCGGCTTCCAATAATCCAAACACAAACTCATCGTTATCATAATTTGAAAGAACTAATATGGCGATCTCAGGGTGCTCTTTTTTTATTTTCCTGGTTACTTCAATACCATTGATTACCGGCATGGCAATATCCAGAATTACCACATCAGGAGCTTGTTCATTCACAATTTTGATCGTCTCTTCCCCATTGGCAGCTTCACCCATAACTTTAAAGTCAGGCTCTCCTTCCAATATTTGGCGGGTCCCCTTTCTAACCACCAGATGGTCATCAGCAATTACCAACTTTATAATGTTCATCTTTTTCCTTTTATTGAGTAATTCAGCGGTTTGGACTGCCTCTCAAGCAATCGGCGATAAGCATTGATGCCTGAATGACTGACAGTGAACAGGAATACTGACGGAAAGCAATTAATTTTAATGTTATTAATTAGTTGTTTTTTATTATTTCATACTTTTCGAAGATTGACAAGTCAGACATATTATGACTAACATAAATCAAAGATTTGCGCCATCAAAACTGGGAAATTATTTTGATAGGGAGAAAGCGATGTACGAAAAGATACTGGTACCCCTGGACGGTTCAGTGATAGGAGAAGCTGCCCTTCCCAATGTTGAAAATCTGGCCGCCAAATTATCACCCGGAACAGAAGTGGAAATCTATCTCCTGCATGTTATTTCCGATCTTACTTTTGACTTTTTGACCGAACGCGATGCCGCTCAACTTCCCCATTCCGAAACGGAGTTGAAACAAATAAAAGCTTTGTCTCAAAAATACCTGGATACTATCAGCACGCGTCTTGTTTCCAGAGGGCTGAAGGTTTTCACGCTGGTTGCCGAAGGTCACGCCGCTGAAGAAATCATCAAAGCGGCACACACCATCAAAGCTGACCTAATTGCCATGTCCACACATGGGCGTTCCGGTTTGGGTAAATGGGCCATGGGCAGTATTACCGATAAAGTGCTGCATGAGAGCCCTGTGCCGGTCCTGACGGTTCGCGCCAGGCGTCCCTCAGGAAGATGATGGCTCCGGCCCCCTGACCGGATTAACCCGCCAACTATTCTCATTTTTTGCTTGGCTATGCTATGATATGGATATCAGGGTATACCCTGTCCAGTCTACTGGTATCTGATAGGAGCAAAGCATGGACAACACTGTTTCTTATACCATTTCTGAAGCCGCCGAACTCTTGCAGTTGAGCGCTAAAACTATCCGGCGCTATATCAAATCCGGTAAATTGCCATCCACCAAAGTTCCCGCCAAGTTTGGTGATGAGTACCGCATCACCGAAATCCCCGAAGCCTTGAAACAAGAAGCGGCCGACCAGGCTGATGCTAATAACAAATTGTCAGTAGTCCAGCGTCAAGAGGCGGTGACAAACCTGGACGCTCAACAGCTGTATCAGGAGAACCTGCGTTTGGCCGCGCAACTGGGCGCCGCCACCGAAAGGATCCGCCAGTTGGAAGACCAGTTGAAAACAACAACTAACCAGATCCAGGCTGCTCAAGAACCTTTAGCCCTTCCTGAAGGACAAATCAAACTGGTCAGGGCTTTGGAAGAGAGCGTTAAAATTATGCAGGAGCAAGCCGCCCGTCCCTGGTGGAAAAAACTGTTTGGCATCAATTGACGCAGCGTCAGCGGCTCCCGGAGAGTCATTTTCTGCCGCCCAACTTCAAAGCTGAATGGTAAGATAAAATCGAAGCCCGCACAGTGGTTTTGAGATTTCTCCGCCAGGCCGCCGGGTTAGAGCAAATTCAATCACAGGATTATTGGGTTGCAGAAATAATTATAACTGACAGACTGGTGTCAAACCGGTCGCCTTACGGCGTCAACATCATCGTCTGACTATGACCGCAGCATGAATAACCCGGCTTAACCCGAAGGACAATTTCTATACAGGAGGCAGAGATGGCAACTATCGAGGAACTGGCCGCCCGGATTCAAAAGTTGGATGATATCAAACAAATTGAAAAACTGCAAAGGATTTACGGCTACTATCGCGATTACCAGGATTGGGAGAAGGTCGTGGATTTGTGGAGTGATAACGCTCAATCGATTGAAGTAGCCGATCACGGGGTTTACAAAGGCAAAGAGGGTGTCCGCCGCTACTACATCGATCTGATCAAAGGCGGTGAATTCTCCAGGCCGCGCATCGGAGTAATGTCCATTGCTCTCCAGTTGCAGGGAGTAGTCAGCATCGATCCTGACGGACTACATGCCAAAGGCCGCTTTTACGGCTTTTTGATGGAAGCGCGGCCGACCCTCTCACTGCATGAAGGAGAACTGAAACAGACCTGGGGCCACGGCATTTATGAAAACGAATACGTTAAAGAAAATGGCCAATGGCTGTTTAGTAAAATGCACTTCTTCTTAAACTTTCGCACACCCTATGAAGACGGCTGGCTGGTTACTCCGATAGTAGGCCAGAATGGTCCGGACCTCAAGGTGCCGCCGGATGCTCCTCCAACCCAGTGGCATCCCTACCCGGAGGGCTACCGTTTCCCTGTGCACTTCAAACATCCCATCACCGGGAAATAGAAAGAACAAGTCAATCAATATTATTGTTAATCATGCTGTCAAATACCATCAGGAGCGCGCCGGTGGACATAGTAGAATTGGAAAACCTGGTACAAATGCAGGAAGACATCCAGGAGATCGAAAATCTCCAGAGAATATACGGGTATTATTTTGACAATTCGTTGTTTGCGGAAGTGATCGATCTTTTCTCAGAGAATACCGAGTCAGTTGAAATCACTGACCACGGAGTTTTCAGGGGCAAAGAAGGCCTGAAACGCATGTACAGCGGTATGATTGGTTGGAAGCGGCCCGGTTGGGTCTTTTTCCAGGTGATGCAAGAGCAGGGAGTGATAGAACTGGCACCGGATGGCCGGACCGCCAGGGGTCGCTGGTATACTCCGGCTTTTGAAGCCAGGCCTTTTGGCGGCACCCGCAAACAGACCTGGGAATTCGGCGTTTATGATAATGAATATGTCAAGGAAAACGGGAAATGGTTTTTCAAGAAACTGCACTGGAATCTGACCTTCTGGACCTCATATGAAGCCGGATTCTTAAAGGTGCCCAAACTTGCCGATACGCCCTTTCCGCAGGCTGACTCTCCGGCCACAGCCTATCATCCCTACCCCTCCGGGTACCATGTGCCCTATCCATGGAAACACCCCATATCCGGGAAATAGAGTAAATCAGATTGCCGGGGATGGCAAAAAACGGGCAGCGATGCTCCCTTTTAAAAAGCGGCTCAAGACTGGGCCGGGTTGGTTCGAGGTTGGGCTTTGTCAATCACTTTTTTCAAACGGCCCAGGAGATTGCGGAAATCAAAGGGCTTGGTGATATAGTCATCCGCCCCTAGTTCCAGAACTCTGCCTACTAACTCCGGACTATAGCGGGCAGTGAGCACCACGGCCGGAATGTGGGTGAACTGGCGCATTTTTTGTATCACTTCGGCGCCATCAACATCCGGCAGCCCCAGGTCAATCAAAACAGCATCAAATTCCTGGTTTTTCAAAAGTTCCAATGCCTCATTCCCTTTCCGGGTGGGGACAATGATCGAATCAGGCTGATATATTTCCATACAGAGTATGATGGATTCTACCGTAGTCACATCGTCTTCTACTAACAGTAAACGCATTAATTTCCCCTGAGTTTTTTCACTCACCTGTTCATCAATTGATTATGGCGCCAGAATATCAGGGTTTCATGTTTCTCAATGGTATGCTGAAACTAAAAGTGCTGCCCTGTCCCTCTTCACTGCGGACGCTGATTTTTCCGCCATGCGCTTCTACTATCTGTTTGGATACCGCCAGTCCCAGCCCCAAACCCGGCACATGGTAACTGCCCTGCTCAACCCGGTAATAAGGCTGGAACAGCCTGACCTGGGCTTCCCTGGGAATACCGATGCCCTCATCTTTCACATCCACCCGTAATTCAGTGTCAACCACCCTGATACTGAGGCGAATCGAGCTTTTCTCACCACCGAATTTACTGGCATTGGAGAGCAAATTTATAAACACCTGCTCCAGACGGGAAGCATCCAGTTCAGCCTCAGGCAGGTTCCTGGCACAATCCACCACCAGTTTTTGTTCCAACTGTTGCAAAGTGGGCTTGAAACGGTTAACCACTCCCACCACGAAGGCATTCAAATCTACCGGCTGAAGATTCAGTTTGAAAACCCCTCTGGCATGTCTGGCCATATCCAGCAGTTCTTCCAATCGTTGTGCCAGTGTAGTCGCACTGTTATGAATATTTTCTACCAGTTTTTTCTGGATGGTTTCTTGCTGGGTGGCATACATCTGCTTCAGCATGCCGGTGGAACTCAGGATCGGCGTAATGGGAGTCCGCAATTCATGGGCCAGCACATTGATAAAATGACCGCGTAATCTGGCTTCTTCCTCCAATGCCTCGCGCTGCAGTTTTTCTTTGTGGTACATTGCGGCCAGATTTTCTTCCATTTGCTTGCGTTCGGTGACATCCACCCAATTGTGCAGAAAATATTTCAGTTTGCCGTTTTGTTCGATTCTTCTGATTGACAGATTTACCCACATAGTCTGTCCGTTCTTCTTTCTGTATAACCTTTCATGATAGGCAATCGTTTGGTTGCTGCCGGCTGCAGTCTCCGAAATATAGTCTTCAATCTTTTCTGGCGGCCACCATGGAGGCGGGGCTGCTTTACCCACCAAATCCTGGCCGGAATATCCGGTCAGTTTTTCCAGTGCCGGATTGATATAGCGGTATGTCCCGTCCGGGTTGGTAACCAGAATGGGATTCGGTGCATCGTGGAGCAGACTGGCGCTAAAGTGCTCGCTTTCTCTCAGGGCTTCTGCGGCCAGATTGCGCTGGGTGATGTCCCGGCAGACGCAGAAAATCAGTTTCTGGCCGGCAAACTGCGCTCCGTTGGTGCTTATTTCAACATCGTATATTGTGCCATCCTTGCGGCGGTGCCGGGTTTCAAAGTGATCCCCCTTTTCGTCAATTGAACGCATCATTTCCAACACTCGTTGACGCGGAAATTGAAATTCCCAATCCCAGACATACAGCCTTTGCACTTCCTCCGGTGTGTAGCCTAGCATCTCGGCAAAACGGCGGTTGGCTTCGTACACCGCCCCCTTCTCATCAAGTATCACAATACCATCGCTGGACTGATCGATCAAAATGCGCCGGCGGAGTAATTCAGCATTTAAAGCCGC
>DAOUAU010000256.1:0-4968 GCA_034433195.1 Dehalococcoidales bacterium | reverse complement strand
GAACAAACCGGCAGACAGGACAGTGTAAGCGAAAACTGCCGCGACCACCACGAAGGCGATCAGGATGATGGCCGTTTCCAGGCCGGTGATACCTTTCTGGGATTTATAGATATTTTTTAAATATCTCTTTTGTTTAAAAAGCTTTCTCAGCATTTTTGCCTCCTATATTTGTTGACTGAGTTAACCGGATATTCATTTGATTACTCAATGGTTAAATGCTCTAGTTCAGGTTATCAATGCCGTACAAACGGGCCGGCATGGTGCGCTGCAGGGCCAGGATGGCGCCGCGCGGTGATTTGATCTCCAGTGTAAATTGATGATTGGCATCAACCTTAAAATTGGTGGCATTGACAGCGGTCAGATATACTGTCATTTTAATCTTCTCACCCGGATCCAGCATTTCATCACCGTTGTTATTACCAATAAAGACGCCGCTCCAGGCTACATCCGCCAGATGGGTGTAGGCATCATTATAGTTGACAACAATTTTATTGGTTTTATTGGCTTCATCGAAAAGACCGTTGCCGTTGGTGTCGGTCATTCCGGTGAAATCAATCGCCTGTCCGCCGGTGGCCAGGGCCAGAGTCAGGATGATTTTACTGGAGTAAGGGGTCCAGGCAGCCGCTGACGTCCACAGGCTGACGTTATTGACTTCAATATCGTCAATATAATATGTTTCTGAAGCGCAGGCGCCAGTTGCCACTACGCCATAATACATGGTGCCGGGCGCGGTGACGGTTAAAGAGTACAAACGCCAGTTGGCATCAGTGGCATTGATAGCCACCTTGTCAGTTCCATCAGACAGGGCAGTGGTGGTGTGCAGGGCAAATGAGGCATTCAGGCCGCCATCCGTTTTAGCCCAGAAAGTGACGGTATCACCAACCGTCAGGACCATACCGGCGGCCGCACTGACGGTCATGGCATCTCCACTTGCCGCATCAGCAGTGGTGACCGCTTTGATACTGCCGGTGCCTTCACGAATAATGGATGTTTCCAAGCTATTGGTAGCCTGGGTGCCGGCTGCCGTAAAAGTATTTAATACATCGCAGGGGTTCATGAATTTGGGATCTGCCATAGACAGGACAGCGCCCTTGACTTCCATCGTGGCTTGAGTTTCAGCTAAGCCACTATAAACCGCTTCCTGGGATTTCTGAGTTGAAAATAGACCGGCTGACAGGACCGTGTAAGCGAAGACCGCGGCAACTACCACGAAGGCGATTAAGATGATGGCAGTTTCCAAACCGGTGATACCCTTTTGGTTTTTGTAGATATTCTTAAAATATCTCTTCTGCTTGAAAATTCTTTTTAACATTGTGCCTCCTACATTTTTGCTTGATTTTGGGTTAACCAATCTGTATTTCTAAAATTCTTCGCTTTTTTCGATAGACACCCCCTGTCAACGTCAAAATACTTCTATAACTCTATATAATTCGATATGAATATCGACTGGATGTTTACTTAATAGAGGTTAACCAGGCCCTTGACACGGGACGGTAAAGTACGTTCAATAGGCAGGACTGAGCCTTCAGGCGGAGTAACAGACAGCGTGAAGGTGGCCCCGGACACCACCGGGTTAGTCATCAAGCCATCATAATTTGCCATCTCCATGTTGACGGTTATCATCGCCAGCTCACCAGGGTCCAGCATGTCATCTCCATTGTTGAAATTAATGTATTGAACAGTAAAATACATAGAGGGTATTTGCTGAACGGTATCCTGGTAAGTGATGATTAAACGGTTAGTGGACGCCGGTGGATCTGCTCCTTCCGGGACCGGATTGGCGCTCAAATCAATGGCCGAACCGCCAGGCACTACACCCACCGTAAAAGAAATATTCTTGACCGACGCGGTTAGCGGGTCCATCTCGGCGATGACGTTGCCTTTCAGCTCAACCGTAGCTCCGGCTTGTGACAGACCGGCCTGAACCGCGGTTTTGGCTTTCTGGGAAGAGAACAATCCGGCGGAGATTACCACATATGACAGCACTGATGCCACGATCACAAAAGCGATCAGGATAATCGCCGTTTCCAGACCGGTGATGCCTTTTTCCTGCTTGATGGTTTTAATATGTAATGGCATTTTCCACCCCTCGCCTATGAATAGGTTTCCTCAATCTTATTCGTGCGTCCACTTTTCAACAATCGCATTACCCATCATTTCCGGTGGGTTTTATTCCGAATTATTGTTAAAAATTATTACCAGCCGAAATGGGTACTTTATGACAAAAAGATGGTACATAAAGTCCATTACGTCAATCCGATATATATGGAATAATTCTGACATCCGGCCAACAACATCGAGATTCATCAGCGATATCAGAGGCAATATTCAGGCATATTTGAATCTGATACACCGGGCAAAATATAGGGAGGATAAGATGGAAGAAAAAAATCAGATGCTCAAGTTGTTTGTTTTGGAGGAACAGCGGATTTTTAACACCATATACAAGGAAGTGTTTTCACCCATTAATTCGATATGTTTAATGGGCATGACCAACAACATTGATATCGTCGGGATGAGCAATGAGATAAAATCCTATGAGCCGGATGTTCTTTTCATCAGTGTTAAAAGATTGGACCAAAAAATGGTTGAGGATTTGAAACATGTTCGCAATAAGTACCCTCAGTTAGGTTTTGTGATCAGCTTCATATCATATAATGCCCAGAACATTATCGCTCTCAGAAAACTGACCGCGGTGTCCCAGACCGGTATGGCTTTGCTTCTAAAGCAATCGGTTGACCGTCCTGAACAGCTCTGTTCGGTAATCAAAGCCGTCAGCGAAGGACAAGTTATCCTGGATTCACTGGTTACAGAATTAATCTTCGCTGAAAAAGATCAGGGCCCTATCAAAGATTTGACCCCCCGCGAACGCCGAATCATCGATTTGATTTCCAAGGGTTATACCAATTCCAGTATAGCCAAAGCTCTCTTTATTGATATCCGCACCGTGCAGCACCACATCAATAATATTTATAGTAAGCTCAAGGAAGATCCGGACTTCAATGTCGGACATCCCCGCGTCAGTGCGGCCCGAATTTATCTGGAAACCACTGGTGAATTGTTGACTTGCGTAACAGCCGATAAATAAGTTGAAAAAAAGCCGTAAGCCTGTCAGTGTAATAGTATCTGATAGGCCCGGCGGTGAGAGATTATCGCCAATTGTAAAGAATGGTGGTCACATTTAGTTGTGATATATTCAAATGTGGCGGCCGTCATTAATTTGGAGAAATCAATTTGAACACCAAGATACTTTATATCGAGGACGATAAAGAGGTTGTTGAAACGATCCTGCTGATCTTCAATTATCACTGGCCGGAAGCACAACTGATACATTCATTTCTGGGCAAACCCGGGGTAGAACTGGCTAAAACTGAACATCCTGATGTTATCCTCCTTGATCTGGGTTTGCCGGACATCTCCGGATTTGAGGTGATGCGTCAAATTCGTCTATTCTCATCTGTGCCCATTATCGTTCTGACGGCTCATACGGCTGAGGATGAAACAGTGAGAGCGCTGGAGGAAGAAGCCACTGACTATGTCACCAAGCCCTTCCGCCATCGCGAACTCCTGGCTCGCGTGCGTGCACATGTTAATCGTTGGAAGATGAATGAAATCCGCCACATCGTCCGGCAATAAGTATCACACCACCGGGATGATAAATGCATTGAACCAAAACCGGTTTCATTGCCGCCAGATCAAATGCGCTGGAAAATGAATATACCCCCCATTTTTGGCTGATCCAGTCAATGGTCTCTCACTGAGTCAGCCTTTTTAACAAAAGTGGCGGGTCCATTCTAAAACCAGTTTAACGGATAAAATGATATGGTGACAGGTCAAAATCAATCCAAAACACCGTCAGCAACGCCACCCCTTCCTTCCCCGCCTCTTCCCGTCAGCGGCAGTTGGATGACTGACGGTGAGATTTTTTTCAAAGAACGCCGTTATAAGGAAGCCCTGAACTGCTTTAACCAGGCAGTTGCCAGTGATCCGGTCAGTGTCACAGCATGGTATCACCAAGCCCAATCTTTAGTGATGTGTTTGCGATATCCGGAAGCCATTCAAGCCTGCGTCAAGACCATTGAGATGGACACCCAAAATGCCCCCGCCTATTTTTTAAAAAGCTTCGCCCACGGCGTATTAGGCCAATATCAAGAGGCGTTCGATGCTGTCACCCAGGGCCTGGCGATTGATCCCAATAATAATATGATGTGGAGTACGCGCGGCCAATATTTATATGCCCTGGGACGGCTTGAGGAAGCTCTGGAAAGTTTCGGAACGGCTTTGAAAATGAACCCGGATAATGCCCATTTTCAAGAAGTGACCGGCAAGATCAAAAAATGGCTGCAGCGTGATGGGCAAAGCCCCGAATGGGCCGAACAGGTCCTGAATTTTTTAAAACAAGGCGGCTTTCAGGATGCTCTGTGCACTTACCAGGACTCCATAAAAGTAGACCCCCGGGCAGTTGCCACGGCTTTTAATAAAGACTATGCCCTGGCTCATATGAGTAGTCTTGAAAATATGATGCAGGAATTTGCAAACAACAAAGCTCAGGATCAACCGCAGATTCTGCTGGGTTTATCTCGGAAAGAATATGAATTTGGTCGCGAAGCCTGGGTTGAGGTGCTGCTTGCTAACAACGGCAAAACCACCGCGCAGGGAATCGTAATTACCTTCGGACAGGGTGTGAACATAAAACAACCGGACGTCTCACCGGAGCCAGCGGCCTTGCTTAAAAACGGCGGCAAACCTCTGCAACCGGATGCCATACCCGATTTACCGCCCGGGGGTACATTAAAAAGGTTGGTGTCCTTAACCCCAACAACAATAGGGCAACTACCTTTGGATATCAATCTGACCTATGTAGATATTTGGGGGATAAAACAAACTAAAAAAAACGTGCTCTGGATCAGTGTCTCAAAACCTGGCGGGCAATTGCCCGGCATCCCCGGTCATAAAATACTCTGGAGA
>DAOUAU010000255.1:0-6482 GCA_034433195.1 Dehalococcoidales bacterium | reverse complement strand
TAAGGATAATAATATCCTTTATTTGATTTTCTGTCAAGTTGGTAGAAAGATGCCAGAGGTCGCCGCTAAAGACGGGTTACCGATTGAGTGTGAGGCTTATTCACTCCCAAAATGCCGGCTAAACTGCGTAATAACGGCCTGTGAATCCGTTTTTTTGTTTTGATTTTTTAAACTGTTAGCGGCTATAGTCAGGATAGAGGGTGCCTGACGATCCCAACGGGATGGTGTACAGAATTCAGGCATAACTGCTGTTCTTGATTAAGGAACTAGTGAATAATTATTCGGATTAAAGGAGCGTTTAAATGGGAGAACTAACGGTACCAAAAGAATGGATAGTGGTTGATCATGTCATTCCGGGTGTTACTACCGAGATGCTCGATTGGTGGTGGGTCAACATGGAAAAAGGTTACGAATTATGGTGCCCGGACGAACACAAGGGGTTCCAATGGAAGGTTAAACCGCCGTTGGGCGGCCATATCGGAGCGATACAGATTGCCACTGAGAGTATTGATTATAGTCCGGTCAGAGATATCCACATCGAGTGGCTGGATCCCAATTTGGGAACTCCTGCGCACAAAGATTTTTGGACTTATAAGCACCTTCTGGCTGCTGGTGCATCCAGACCTGGTGCACCGCCGTGGGTGATGCTTTCTCATCAGTACGAAGCGATTCCCGGCGGCTGCAAGATGCGTTCCTGTATGCATATACCTCCCGGAATGCCGCCTGGATCTGATCCAGCTATGACTGCAGCCGGCGCCCCACCGCCACATCCAAGCGGAAAAAGTCCATCCGGCGGAGGCTGGCGAGTGCATAATATCGCCGAGGTTAGCACTTTCAAAGCCTTTCTGCCTGCGCTGTGGGGAATCTGGCAATCGGTACCTGACCCCGCGATCAATCGTAAATGCTCTCTACAAATAAAGAAAGAGGGCGCTCGAATTATTTATGTTCAGTAATATTGGAGAATAATGATGAATAATACAACTAAAAACTGGGTTAGGGAGATCATAATTGACTTGTCCAAATGCAAGAGCTGCAAGGCTTGCATGAACGCTTGTTTTACCGATGTGATCCGCTGGGATGAGAAGAATAAAAAGCCGGTAGTGGCCTACCCGGAAGATTGTGTCTGGTGCCTGGCTTGCGAATGCGCCTGCCCGGAAAAATGTATTGAAGTCATCCCGAATATCCCCGCGCCCTTGCGGTCATCTTATTAGTTGAGTTAAAACCAATTCAGTCACTAAAGGAGAAATACGTTGGCTAAATTAGAAGAATTAGGAGAAGTCATTTCTACTGATGTATTAATAGTAGGTGGTGGTATTGGCGGGTTGGTTGCGGCCGTCAAAGTGAAAGAAGAAAATCCGAAAATGGATGTTTTGATTGTTGAAAAACAAACTGTCGGCTGGGCCGGTAAAGCCCCCAAAATTGGCGGTTTTTTAGCTTTTCTCGATCCGCATAATGATATGGAAAAATTCATGCATTTCCAGGTCCGGACCTCCGGTTTCTATTTAAATGATCAAGAGCTGCTGGCAAAATATCTCTTGAGTACTTACCGCGCTGTCGAGGAATTGGATGAATGGGGCGCTCACTTTGCGCGAAAGCCTGACGGCAGCCTGGTCAAGATACCGGCCTTCTGGGCTCCGGAGTATACTCTCTCATTAATTGATATTGACTTGATGCTCCCGATCCGCGCCAAAGCTCGCCAGATGGGAACGAAAATTATCAACAAAGTCCATGTGGTTGATCTATTGAAAAAAGATGACAAAATCGTAGGAGCGGTGGGTTTTGATATCATCACCGGCCGTTTCTATATATTCAAAGCCAGGGCCACGGTTCTGGCTAACGGCAGTTGCGGTTATAAAGTGAGAAGGTTCTGGGTAGCAGGTACCGGAGATGGCATATCATCAGCGTTTAGAGCCGGGGCTGAGATGAGAAATGCTGAATATGGCAACCTTTACGGACACACCATTTATCAGGATACCGATAGCGGCATGGTAGGCTCAGCCTATCTGGTAAATGCTCTGGGAGAAAACCTGGCTCAGAAATATCTGCCAAATATGGGCCCGGCGGGTGTATTTTTACCGGTCAAATTGGCTGTCGGAATGGAAAAAGAGATCGCCGAAGGGAGAGGTCCAATTCATTTTGCGCCACCGCCATCCGGAGGACCTGAACATGCGATAGATAGAGGTCTCCCCAAACTGGCTGAATGGTCCCAGCTAACAGCGGCTAAAGAGAAAAAATACGGGTTGCCGGCAGGCGTCAAAAGAGAAATCGGCGTGCCATTACATGGTGAAACCTCCTGCGTTAAAGTTGATCATGAAATGAAAACCAGTTTGGAAGGACTGTGGGCCATCGGTGACACCAGCTACGCCGGTTCAGCGGTGGCGGGAGCTGTGGCTTCACCCCCCGGTATCACGCCAGGTTCAGGCATCATGTTCGCAGCAGTCAGCGCCGTATGGGCAGGGGCTTCGGTGGCCAGCTATGCCGCTGCGGCAAAAGCCGTTGATGTTGAATATTCAGATGTCAAGGGCCTCCAGGAAAAGACCTTTGCTCCTATGAAAAAAGGCCGGGGCACCGCGCCTGAAGAGGTGATTTCCGTTTTACAGGATGTGACGGCACCCATAAAATATAACCTTCGCCGCAGCCAGGAACGCCTTAAGGAAGCCCTGGTTCGCCTTGAAGAAGCTCAGCAAAAGATACCTCAACTCCATGCAAAAGACTACCACTATTTGAGCAAATGCCACGAGGTAGAAAGTATGGCACTGTGCGCGGAACTCACTTTTAGAGCGGCTCTGATGAGGACAGAGAGCCGCGGGTTCCATTTCCGCGAAGACTTCCCTGAACCAGACAACAAAAACTGGCTTAAATGGATTATTCTTAAGCAGGAAAACTCCCGGATCAAGCTTTCAACTCTGCCGATTCCGATAGACTCGTACAAGATCAAACCGCCCATCAATCAGGATTCAGGCAGTAAATAGCGGACCAGATCTAAAACATTCTATGTGACTAATTAAGCTGATATCACGGGGTTAAGAATAGGGTGCCCCAAAATGAAGCGTGTTTATCACAGTCTCTGAAGGTGAGTTAAATTCGCCGTCATGGTAAAAGATCTTTCCCGGGGGGTTTAACACTACGGTTGGTCTCGACATTGTTAAAAAGACCGGCCTCCCGGGATTAACCCATTATCGTCTATAGCAAGGCGACATTCTGTGACGCCCGACTGAAATACCAATCTATCCCGGCACTGTACCAGTTGCAGTGAAACAGCAGCCAACCCGGAAGCAAATTTTCTTTTGACGCCTGTGGCTGTAAAATTTTCTGCGCCTTATAATTGGTTGACACTCCACAGCAATTGTTTTAAGCTGTAACAAATAGCAAGTTCAGGTTCAGACAATACGGGATTAGCATGAATGACACTGATAAAAATGAAATAGAAAATCTCAGAATAATGAAACGAGATGATCCCGAAATTAATCTCTATATTTTGCTGGATCAAACTAATAGTATTGTGACTGCGGCAGTCGAACTTGAAGTAAAACACCTCCGTGTTACTCAACCCCAGGTTAGAATACTGACAATGCTTTCAAGAAAAAATGCCCCGGCCAACCTGGAAGAATTGGCGCAGTGGACGTTAAAGGAGTTCAACTCAGTCTCTACCTTAATCAACCGCATGGAAAAGAAAGGCCTGGTAAAAAAAATCAAAAAAGACGGTGAGTTGAAGACATATGTTGTCCTGACAAAAAAGGGCAACGATTTATATCTCAAGCAGGTCACCGAACGTTCTATTCATCTGATATTGAGCCAACTTTCTGATCATGAGAAAGACCAGCTTGAAGCTCTCTTGAAAAAGGTCCGGGATACTACCCATGATATTCTTGGACTGTATTACCGTCCACCGTTTTTGCCATAATTGCGCACTGTATGACTTTGATTCTTTCAATTAATCAACCACTATTTTTTGGCTGACCAGCCAGGAAGTTATTCTGCGCAACTTCTATTTACATCGCTGAAGGTAACATTGGTACGCTTAATTGTCCTCTTTTACACCAGTTTGAAGCTAATTCGAAGGTTTTGGTTCTGTTTATTGCAGTAGTTGGAAATTATCGTTGCATTAATGGGGAATTCTGTTTGCAATTCCGTCCGGTTTCCTGATGCAACAAACACCCCAGCGGCTGCTAATCCCCTGAATGTATCTGGCTGAGCCTGAAAAGTGGGACAGTTTCAAACGCCATGTATCTCAATACAGTCCTTTGTTTGCTGGTAACCATGTAGCCGGTAGTGAGACATGCGCTTTGCCGTAACTGCGACATTTTCGTTTGCCAAACACAATTTTTGAATTCTAACAAGCAACGGTGTTAGCATTGCTACAGAGATCAGGCATTGGAGGAAGGATGAATATGCGAATTACTTTTTTGCCAAAGACGCCTCAAGGCTGGTGGTCAACTGGTTTGTGTATAGTGAGTATCCTTTTTTTTGTATTGTTTACAGTGATTATGGGTCCAGGGCCATATTACAATATGGCTCTTGCCTATTCTCTAACAGCCATTCTTTCGGGCATAGCAGTAGCTGCCTTGATGACAGGGCTGATCGGCACCACAAAGAAGAAAGAACGGTCTGTTATTGTATTCCTGGCTATGGCAATCAGCTTAAATAGTGTGATAGGAGGGATAGTGTCACTGCTTGGCTTGGCGAAGTAGAATTGCCTTTCAGACACAACAAAGTATTTAGAGTTTTATCAAGAAATAGTAAAATGAATATGTGCAGACTTTTCTACCATACCCGGAATTTGAAAAATCAGCTGCAGTTCTTGACCGACAGCGTTTGGGTAAGCAAAGAGTAGAAGCATATCAAATTATCAGGTCAATTACCTTCGGCAACGGTTGGGTACATCATCCAATCGTGAAAATGTGGACTGGTTTTGAAAACGCCCTGAAGCTTTATTCTAACGCGATAGTAACTGAATGGATCAGGCGTGGATATCGGAATAACCTGGAAATATATAACCTTGACGGCTGCCGGGTAGCTTTTCCATGGTGGTTGGGCAAACATGAATTTCATGCTTCACACCGTGCAGCATTACTGGCGAAGAATTATGGGCACTACTCAAAGTTTGGATGGGGCGAAGCACCTGGAATCAAGTATGTTTGGTATGGGAAAGACCCGCTTTTGATAGCCAGTTCCTCTGGCCGGGGCGTTACCCTTCCTGAGAACGGTTTATTATAAGAGCCGGCGATCTTATGATGTACAACAAACTGTCAAACGAGCCTGGGGTCAAACCAACGAATACACCGGATCAGCCTCCGGACTGATTTGATTGGCATGCTAACTTTTCGCGGCTGGAGCGAAAACAGTACCTGCTGTACATGAACAGCCAGACTTGGTATTCAATCTTAATGCGTTGGGCTGGGAAGGCGAAAAACTTTCAGGAACATTCAGACTTGAACTGTGCACAAACCTGATGAGTGCAGGATTTTACGAAAAGCCTGTCGGATATATGCTGAGCGGACACGCGCCAGTCATTAACGCAGATTAACAACGGCGGCGTTTCAGAGTCTATGAATGACCGGGCATTTCAAACTAAATCTATTTTTACTTTACCGGGTTATCAAGCTAATAATACAGATAAGAGGTAGGAAAAAACAACCGTGAATACCAGATCATTTAGTTCATCGGCTCTATACCGGGAGACTCAGAGTTTCCGTCAGTGGTGGATGTGGGCTCTAGTTCTAATCATAGCTGCCATGTCTCTGTATGGTGCAGTGCAGCAATTAATACTAGGGAGACCTTTTGGTAACAATCCAGCTCCAGACGGTTGGATGATCGTCATCGCAATAGTTTTTGGTATAGGGCTTCCCCTTTTCATGTATATGAATAAACTGACCACGGAGATCCGTAATGATGGATTGTATATCAGGTTTTTCCCCTTACAATTATCTTTTATCAAAATAACGCCACAAGAAATAAAGAGGTTTGAAGCTTGCACCTACAGTCCGCTTGGTGATTACGGTGGCTGGGGAATACGCTTTGGAAACAAGGGGAAGGCATACAACGTCAGCGGTAACCGTGGAGTTCAGCTTGAGCTTACTAACGGAAAACGTCTGCTGTTAGGTTCGCAGAGACCAGAGGAACTGGTTCAAAATCTGACTTCGATTACCCGTAGATAATGATCTCTCTGTCAGGTTTTTTCAGATGACTGGGGCCGATCTCAGGCTAGAGGGTGAACAGAGGATTTGACCAGAGTTCTTCCTTAACCAGATCCCAGCTTCAGTAAGCAAATTGCTAATATTGCAACACTTACTGACCACAGGGCTATCCCAGACTGCGATCGCCCAAATTTAACCGATCCAACGGGACACCGGCTGCTTTTCTTTATTCTGCTGACTCTTTTCGAGATGTCAGTTTTAATTTAACTACTACGCCCAGACTGGGACACAATGATACTAAACTCGAAAAAGTGAGAAACTCAGGTGGCAGCCATCCATCCCGGC
>DAOUAU010000254.1:0-4575 GCA_034433195.1 Dehalococcoidales bacterium | reverse complement strand
CAGGTCTGGAATAAAAGCCCATGGCATCAACCCAAACTTGAGGAAATAACTGCAAAGTATGAAAATTAGGGAGAAGTCAACATGAGTTCAGCCGCAGCAGAGCTATCCATTTTTAACCGCTTCAATTTCAAACTCCAACCCATCGGCCTCAAATTCCTGCTTTTCAAGCCGGATAATATCCGCAAACTGGACAAAAAACTGGCGCTGTGCGAGATGATGCGCGAAGCCCAGAAAGCTGAACCATTTTACGCCGAGCTGGATAATTTCAACTGCGTCGGCCCGATACTGACCGGCATGGCAGACAGCGACCCGGTGTTTGAAAGCGGACACATCGGACAGAGTCTGCGGATTTTTGAAGAGGCGCGCTCCAACCGCCGCCTTTATTATTACCTTACCAAACTGGAAAGAAACAGCGTCAACTATGTAGCCTTTTCCAGTTTGGAAAAAATCACCTTCACACCGGATGTCTTGATTCTGGCGGCAGACGGTTCACAACTGGAAATCATCCTGAGGGCGATGTGCTTCGCCACCGGAAAGATGTGGACCAGCAAAGGCACTCCCGTCATTGCCTGCAACTGGCTGACCACTTACCCCTATATCAGCGGAGAAGTGAACTTCATTTTAACCGATGTTTCTCACGGCATGAAAGCCAAGGAAATTTTCCCGGCCGGTACCATACTGATATCCATCCCCTACGACCAGATTCAAAATATCGTCTACGGATTGGAGAAAATAGAATGGCTGCCGGAACTCTATACCGAAGGCCGGGAAGAACATGACCGCCGGTTTGAAGAAGCCGCTAAAACCCTGCACCAAAAACTGCAGGCACAAGCTGACGATGTAAAAAATTAGTTCTCGTCCGGGTGAAGCCTCGTAATTAACATCCATGGCAGATATCACTGCGTTGGTGTCGGCCTCTGTGGCACGGGCGTCTTAACTGTGCAGCCTGATGACCCGAACCTCCGGCTGCACCGGCGGATCGCAACCATCAAATATCTTGATATTCACTGCTTTGCCGGCAGGCTGACAGTGAATGTGCTCCCCTGACCTGACCGGCTGTATACCTGGATATTCCCGCCGTGCGCTTCCACGATTTGTTTACAAATAGATAGCCCCAACCCCAGTCCGGGCACTCTTTGACGGCCGTGCGTCAAACGGTGATAGGGTTGAAACAAAATCTTTTGATCGCTTTCTGACAACCCCCTCCCGGCATCCTTGACCTCTATCAACAAGTGATCATTCTCAATCCTGACTATAAGTTCAATCCGGGTCCCTTCCGGGCTGTATTTGCATGCATTGGACAAGAGATTGATCACTACTTGTTCCATTTTGGATGAATCAATTTTCAATTCAGGCAGCCGTGCCGGGATGCTGACCACCAATTCATGTCCGCTTTGCTCTATAGCCGGTTGATAACGTGAAGTAACCTCTTCGATGAATCTTTCCATATCAATCAATTTAACATTCAGGTCAAAGGCGCCTCTCGAATACCTGGCCATATCCAGCAGTTCATCCAGCCGGCCGGATAAAATTTGGGTCCCCGAATAGGCATTCTGGGCCAGTCTTTTGAGATTCTCCTCCTGGCCGTTTGCCAGCAAATCTTTCAGGATTCCGGTAGCTGTCATAATCGGACTCAACGGCGATTTGAGCTCATGGGCCAGGATATCAATAAAGTGGGTCCTGATTTTGATCTCATCTTTCAAAATCTCTTCGGCTTTTTTGCGCTCGGTAATATCCAGGCAATGGCCGATGTACCCAAGAAAGTTACCCTGCGCATCATAGCGGGGCGAGCCGTCATCTTGCACCCATCGATATTCGCCGCTGGCGTGGCGTAAACGGTATTCCATGCTGAAACGCTCACGTTTGTCAAAAGCCATGTTATATGTTCCCAGGCAATGATGTAAATCTTCCGGATGCACTCCATCAACCCAGCCATTGCCCAATTCTTGCGCCAGAGTGCGCCCGGTGAAATTCAGCCAGGGCCGGTTAAAATAGTCACATGATTTGTCCGGGCCGGCAGTCCAAATCAGCGCTTGACCGGTATCCGTTAGAATCCGGTATCTCAATTCACTTTCGGTTAATGCTTGCTCCGCCAGCCGGCGCGTCAGCCACTCTCCTATCAGCCCGGCAATCCCTTCCAGAGCCTGGATTCCAGCCAGAGTAAAGGCGCCATTTTTATAAGAATTCAATTGTAGTAGGCCTATAATTTCCTTCCTCGAGCGAATCGGTATCAGCGCTATTGAAAAAAAGCCGCGGTGAATACAGACATTGCGCGGGTGCAGCCGGGGGTCCTGTTTGGTGCTAAGGTCAAGCAACGGCAGTGAATTATTAATCCAAAAACTGCCCCCCGGTGTGAAAAGCGAACTGGACGGATCCGTCTTCCCTGAGAGCACCAAACCGCAGGTGCATTCCAGACTGGGGTTGCCATTTTCATCCAGGCAAATCCCTCCCTGCTGGTTTGGCATCAACAGGCTGTTTTCAGTCATCAAGAAATCGTTGTCAAAACCAGCCGCCACAAAATACGGAAAATCCAAACCTTGACGCAAGCGGATTCCAGCCGCATCCATTCCCGTCATACCTTTTATAGTCGTCAGAATTTGCTGCATCGAATCAGGCAATTCATTTGATTTATTGAGATTGGTCAATATCTCAAGAGCAAGCTGACGGTAAACCTCGGCATTCTTGCGTTCTGTGATCACATCAAAAACCGCCACAAAATAGCCCCTCTGCGGGCTGTAAACCGAAATGGACAGCCACATTTTAAGCGCTTCCAGATACACTTCCAACGTTTCCGGCTGACCGCCGTCCGCCACTACGGCATATCTTTCTAACAGACCGGCATCGCTTTTCTGAATTCCCGGAATGACTTCAGACACTCTTTTACCCACCACCTTTTTCAAACCGGTCAAACGCTCAAAAGACTGATTGACCGCCAGATAAACAAAATCCGGTGGTTGATCCTTTTTCAGAACCATCTGGCAGTAGGCAAAACCGTTCAGCATGTTGTCAAAAAGCGACCGGTACAGTTTTTCGCTTTTAGCTATCGTTTCTTCCATCTGACGGGTTTCCAGGTACAGACGGCGGTTGACCATTAACACCAGGTTAAAGGTTAGAAATACAATAGAACCATTTAGCAATAAGACCATCAACGCATCAAACAGCCCGCCTTTGAACAAATCATCTGTGGTATTGGGCATAACAGCGAAATCGATCATTCTCAAGATGTGAAAAATAATTATCAGCGCGAAGGAAACGGCCAACCCTTTCGAGATACGCCGGATTTCATGACTGGCCTCCTTTAATAACAGCCATATACACAGCAAGCAGACCAACGAAAAAGCGATTGAGAAGTTGAATACGCGGGCTGCCAGATTATTGTCAAAAAAGGTAAGGTAAACCGTAATCAGAACGAAGAGCATGAAAAGGATCCCGATGCCATAATTCAATGGAGGATAGGGGTTCTTCTCCACAAAGCGCCGTAAACCATAATACAATACCACGATACCGCCCACCATCATGGAATTACCCAGCACTATCGAAGACCAACCGGGAATAGTCTCTCTCAGCGCGATCAGCAATGCGCCGCCGACCTGCATTATCCAGGCCGCCACCCAAAAATTTAAACCGGAGTATTTACTGCGGTTCTGATACCATGAAAGCGCCAAAACAATCAGGCAGATGCCGGTGATGATGACATTGGCAAACATCACTGTTCTCATATCCATGGTTATCATTAACTCCCTCTGGTGTTCGCACCTTTGCAGCAGCTACATTTTCGGCCTGTGTGAAGGCGGAAAATTACTCAACCGGGGATCAGGCTGTTGTATTCTCAAATTAAAACATTATATCATATAAGATGTGATTTGAGTTATGAGACATTATTTGAATTATTATCGCCCTTCCGGGTTTCATTGATCTCACATCGGCTCTGCCAAATCTTACAAAATACTCACAATATCTCAGGCACCGTACACCCATATCAAAACATCAGCCAACATGCGCCGCTTGACGCAGCCAACAGACGCTTCTTGGCGTCGCTCTCACCTTCACAGAATGGGGTGCCATTGTAACGGGGCCTGCGCCATTATCAGTCACTGTTAACAAATTGTGAAAAAACCCTGATCTGATTGAGGGACTGCGGTGGTCATGACGCCAGAAGATATAGGTTATGTATGATGGAACCAGTGATGAGGGCTACCATCAATACCAGGATACTAACTTGAACTGTCCTTCCGGCTCACTCGCAGAAGCCTTCCCTGGTACTGACAACATAATCGTTAGCAGATCGCCGCAATTTCTGTGACCGCCCCATGATGGTTCAAATCCCATGGCATTAGCGTTTGTATATCCACTGGTTTATGATTATGGTTTAGCCGGATTCTGCGGCAGTACCGGTAACTGAATCCTCGGATTAGCCGGGTTCTGAAGGTTGCCCGGAAAGCCAAACATCCCTCTGCTGCCGTTTCCCGTTCCATCGGTGGACTTACTGGGTAAAATACCCGCCAGTTGTTTTTTTATTGATTCACCTCGCTGAGCCGCAAAAACCTGCAACCCGATAGTTGGACCCATCCCGGG
>DAOUAU010000253.1:0-7756 GCA_034433195.1 Dehalococcoidales bacterium | reverse complement strand
AAAAATTGGTGGAGAAGCCGCGTAGCGCGGCGAAGATGCCGCCCACGATGCAGAGTACCACCAGCGTGCGCTTTATCCCGAACTTATCCGCCAGCAGCCCCGCTGGCAATCCCACGAATACCCCGGCCAGCGGGTCCATGCCCCAGATAGTACCGACAGACAATGTAGTAAGATTAAGATCCAGGGAGATTTCTTTAAACAGGACAGGCATGGCGTTGCGAGCGGTACCTGTTATCCAGCCGTAGGTAAACATGGCCAGGGCCAGAATATACCATTTATAATCAGATTTCATCACAGTCTTAAACAAAACAACTCACATCCCGTGACACTATAAGGAATCACACTGCGGCAAGGGCGTCTCATTCTATTATATCAAAAACCACATTAGGATGTTCACTCTACGATTATCAGTCTGAATAGTGAGTCGACAGGTCGTAATCCGCATATTGAATATTTTATTGATTTTCCTTAGACTATTGAGGAACACTGCTATGGCTTATACGACTTCGCTTCAAATATCCCGGTCTAAACAATCCACGGGGTATGTCATTGATTCAGAGAAAGATAGGTTATCAAGCCGGTTGGGTACGCTGTTGAGCCACGCAGCAGGCGCGTCAGATTGTCATGCCCCGACCCTGATGATAAAAAATTTTGAGTTAAAGTATAAAAGTGATAAGGAGTAAGAAATGGAGTTTATAGAGGTTTTAAAATCCAGAAGAAGTATCCGGGCTTTTAAAAAGGACCCTGTTCCCATGGCATTATTAAAACAGGTGATGGAAGAAAGTATCTGGGCGCCTTCCTGGGCCAATACCCAACCGTGGGAATTTGTGATTGTCAGCGGCCAGAAATTACAGGACATTATCAGTCAGTGTTTAGCCAAAAACTCCGAAAGGCCTTATTCCGATATTGGCCGGCCGCCGGAGTTTCCCGAAGTATATTTGAACCGCATCAAAGCTTTAGCGCCTCCCGGCCCGCCTCCTTCCAAAGAAGATATGCAAAAACGCATGGCCAGCAGTTTAAGTCATTACAACGCTCCGGCTGTGATATACATTTTGATAGACAAGTCCTTCTTTTATACCTCGCGGGGAACCAATGTTTGGTCTTTATATGATTGCGGCGCGATTGCTCAAAATATTGGTCTTTCGGCTGTTAACCATGGGTTAGGGACTGTCCAACAAGCCCAGGCCGTGATTTATCCGGATATATTGAGAAATGTGCTTGGCACACCGGAAGCCAAACTGTTCGCCATCGGCATTGACATTGGCTACCCTGATTGGGACAGCCCGGTGCTTAAAGCGCCGCGCTCTAGTCGTGAACCTCTGGACAAAACGGTTCAGTTTATTGGTTTTTAGGATTTGGCATTGCTTTGATAATTCAGTTAAATGATGCCAGCAGGGGGTACCCGGTGTCTGAAAGCGAATACGGGAAATACTTTCTAGAGATGGGCAAGCCCACGGAAAAACCGTTTATTATGGGGCCGATTCTGGAACGTTTTGACAACAATAAAATGCCTGGCAGCAACTTTTATTTTTTACACTGGGTACTCCCTCATGACAAGCCGCACATGACGATCGGCCATCCCCCGCACATCCATAAGGAAGCGGAATTACTGATTCATATTGGCACCAATCCGGAAGACCCCACTGATTTGGGGGCTGAAGTTGAACTGTGCATGGGACCCAGGATGGAAAAGCACATCATCACCAAATCCACCGTGGTGTTTATACCACCGAACTGTATTCATGCGCCCTGGAACCCTTTGCGGACGTATCGCCCGTGGATTTTTATAGAAATTAATCAGGGTTTGGCGCACACTGAGAAATTTCTCCCGCAGTTGCTGACGGAAGAAGCCCGCAAAACCCTGGACTGGAAATTCTGGCATGATGAAGGTTTTTAACCGGGGATTAAGTATATGCCTGATCTACTCTATGGTGGGATTGAGGCCGGGGGCACCAAATTTGTATGTGTGGCCGCCAGCGGTCCGCATGACATACGGGCCAGAGTGCGTATTGACACCACCACACCTGAAGAGACTCTGCGGCAAGTTGTGGCTTTTTTTAAAACGGAGCTACAAAAAAGCCCGATCGAATCTATTGGCATAGGTTCCTTCGGCCCGCTTGACCTTAATCCGGCCTCTCCTACATTCGGTTATATCACCACCACTCCCAAGCCTGGCTGGTTGCAATCTAATCTGGTCGGGATAATCCGGCAATCTTTAAATTTGCCTGTCCGGCTGGATACCGATGTGAATGTGGCGGCTATGGGAGAGGCAAAATGGGGAATGGCGCAGGGGTTGACGGACTTTGTTTATTTGACAGCGGGTACCGGCATCGGGGGCGGAGCGGTATCCGGAGGGAAGCTGGTGCACGGTTTGATGCATCCCGAGATGGGGCATATGTTAATCCGGCGAGACCAGCAGAAAGACCCATTTCAGGGTTGCTGCCCATTTCATGGGGATTGCTGGGAAGGGTTAGCTGGTGGCGCCGCCATCAAAGCAAGGTGGGGAATAGCGGCTGAGGATTTGCCTGACGATCATCCGGCCTGGGCGCTTGAAGCTCACTATCTGGCGCAAGGAATTATGAATCTGATTTGTGTATTCTCTCCCCAGCGTATTATTCTGGGCGGCGGCATTTCCAAAAGAGCCATCATACTGCCGCTGGTACGGCAGCAGCTAGGCCGCTTGTTAAACAATTATTTCCAATTCCCCGCTAGCCACCAGAATTTAGAGGATTACATCATCAATCCGGGGTTGGGCGATTTATCCGGTGTTCTGGGAGCTGTGGCTTTGGCTCAAGAAAACCGCTAAGCCGGATCGACATCATTGGTAAAAAAGTTGACTGTGATTCAGGAGTGATGCCCGCATTTCATACGGTCCGTATTTAGTGTGTCTCAAAGATACACTAACGGGTAAGAAAGATTCCGCTACCGGATGTTTTAACCTTTGCGTTTCATGGCAATGTTCAGAATTTCCAGGATATCTTTTGAACGGATGGGTTTGCGGATAAGCAACAATGGGCCTGAAGACATAGCTTTAAAGGCAAGCGTTTCATCTGCAGATGAATAAACCAGGGCTATGACGGCGTTTTTGTCTTTATCCTTAATGGATTCCAATAGTTGAGTTCCATTGGATCCGGGTAACTGTAAATCAAGGAAAATTAGATCAAAATGCTGTTTTTTAAGCTCCTCCAGGGCAGCCGCAGCGGTGTCAGCGCTAACCACTCCGTATTGCTGGTCTTTGATGGTTTCCTTAAGCAAATCATTGATTGCCGGTTCATCAACCACCACCAGGACGGTACCAAGATTGGCATTAGCCTGCTGTGTCAGCCAATTATCCAGAATATCGCGTTTGAAGCGCCAGTTTCCACCCACTTTGAAAGCCGGGAGCCGCCGTTTCTGGGCCAGTTTATACACGGTCATATAATTGAGACGCAGATAAGCCGCTGCTTCTTTGATATTCATTAATTCTTCCATGGTATCACTCCATTTTAAAAAAATTTTTTTTCTGGTTTTTGATGAAAAACCTTAAATCTCAGATGATGAAAAAAGTTCTAATAATAAAATATACTTCTCACCCCGGATGAACAATCAATCTATATTGATATTCTACAAGTTAGTATTATAGCCTAAAGAATGAATTTGTACCAGTTGTATTGTAATTCTTTATACATTATAATGCTGAAAATAGTAACGGACGGCAAAAATGAACAAGAAGATTGAAAGTCTGCTCAAGCAAATGTCGCTCGAAGAAAAAGTGTCTTTATTAGCAGGAACAGACTTCTGGCATACTGCATCAATTCCCCGTTTGGGTATTCCATCGATCAAAGTCACGGATGGTCCTTACGGGGCTCGTACTATTGCGGATGATAAACCGGAAACTACCTATCCGGCCACCTGTTTTCCTACCGGTGTGGCTATGGCCGCCAGTTGGGATCTGGACCTGGTGCGGAGGATTGGGGAGACGCTGGGGGATGAAACCAGAGAGCGAGCTTGTGCCGTTCTGCTGGGTCCCTGCGTTAATATCCACCGTACTCCTTTGGGAGGCCGCAATTTTGAAAGTTTTTCAGAAGATCCTTTTTTGTCATCCCGAATGTCCGTAGCCCTGGTCAAGGGTATTCAGAGCCGCCGGGTGGGTGTCTCCGTTAAGCACTTCGCGCTCAATAATCAGGAATTTGAGAGGTTTTCAATGAGTTCGGAGGTCGGCCAGCGCGCCATCCGCGAGATTTATTTCCGCTCTTTTGAAAGTGTGGTTAAAGAGGCCATGCCGTGGACGGTGATGTGTTCCTATAACAAAATTAACGGAACATTTGCTTCCGAAAACAAATGGCTCTTAACCGAAATCCTGAAAGAAGAATGGGGCTTTGAAGGACTGGTGGTGTCAGACTGGTTCGCCACTCACAGCACTGTCGCAGCCGCCAAATCCGGGTTAGATTTGGAAATGCCCGGGCCGGCCCGGTTTTTCGGTCAGGATTTGATCGCGGCTGTCAGAGCAGGTCAAATCAACATCAATATCATTGATGATAAAGTTTCAAGAATTTTAGGTGTGATTGAAAAAGCAGGAGCATTTGATCACCCCCTTCCACCGGTCAGGATTAAAAATACCGCGGACCGCCGCAAGCTGGCAAGAGAAGCCGCCGCCAGTTCTTTTGTGCTGTTAAAAAATGATCGGCAAGTCTTACCGCTTAACAAGAACAAAATCAAATCTATCGCTGTGATCGGTCCCAATGCCGCAACAGCGCGTATCAAGGGCGGCGGCAGTTCCATGGTTAAGCCGCATTATCAGGTTTCACCATTGGAAGGGCTGAAACGGATTTGTGGAAGAAACATCAAAGTTCGTTATGAGCCCGGTTGCCGGGCCAACCGCCTTACTCCTGTTTTAACTTCCAGGTATCTATTTACCGGCAGCAGCCCGCAAAAAAAAGGACTGCAGACCGAAGTATTCTCTAATAATGATCTGGGCGGACAGGCGCTGGTCACCCGGAACGATAAACATTTTTCATTTCGCTGGTTTGGGAATAAACCTCTGGGTCGGAAGATCAAGGCTGATGAATTTTCTGTGCGCTGGAAAGGTTATTTTAAGGCTCCTGTCAGCGGCTGTTACAGATTTGGCATCTTGACCCAGGGTTGGGCACGCATCCTGATCAATTCCAAAGAGATAGCATCAACTCAAAAACAGAACTGCGCTTCTGATTTTGATATTTCGGAAGAGACCATTGGAGAATGCAGGCTGACAGCCGGTTCACTCTCCGCCGTAGTGATTGAATACCGCAGGGACCCACGGCACAAGGGGACGATGCGCAGCCTGCGGATTGGTTGTGAACTGCCTCTGCCTGAAGATATGTTCAGCAAAGCCGTTGATCTGGCGGCTAAATCTGATTTGACGCTGGTCTTCGCCGGTTTAAATGAAGAATGGGAAAGTGAGGGATTTGATCGGAAAGACATGGAAATACCAGCTCCTCAACCTGAATTGATTCGAGCTGTGGCCGAAGCTAATCCTGATACCGTGGTGGTTTTAAACAACGGGTCACCTCTGTCTATGTCAGGCTGGTTGGACAAGGTGCCGGCAGTATTGGAATGCTGGTTTCCCGGTCAGGAGTGCGGGAACGCAGTGGCGGATATTTTGTTCGGAAGGGTTAATCCCGGCGGAAAATTACCTGACACTTTTCCACAAAAGCTTTCTGATAATCCGGCTTATTCCTATTACCCCGGCTCCAACGGCAAGGTACATTATACCGAGGATATATTTGTGGGTTACCGCCATTACGATAAACATCACATTGAGCCGCTCTTTCCTTTTGGTTTCGGGCTTTCGTACACCACATTTGAATACAGCAATTTGCGGATTTCTCCTGCCAGAGCTTCCCGTGCGTCCAAACTCAGGGTTGAAGTAGATATTCAGAATACCGGCAAAAGAGCCGGAAAAGAAGTGGTGCAATTATACATCACGGACATGGCATCCAGCCTGCCCAGACCGCCTCAGGAGCTAAAAGGTTTTCAAAAAGTGGCCTTGAAACGCGGAGAAAAAACCAGTCTGGTTTTCGAATTGAGTAATGACGCCTGGTCATTTTATGATGCCGTCCGAAAAGAGTGGGTGGCCGAGCCGGGTGAGTTTGAAATCAGGGTTGGCAGTTCATCCCGCGATATCCGGCTGCGGAGCCGGGTGCTTCTGGAATAGGCGCTCTATGTTAAACTTCGGCTATTATCGGTTTTGATAAGTATTTGCGATCAGACTATCAGAATGATTAATTGACAAGAGATCAAAATTATCCTTCGAGGAGGTCAAATTTATGAAACCCGCTTATGAATTGAAAATTGATGCCTATGCTCATATTGTTCCTCCCAAATATCAGAAAGCGCTCTACAAAGTGGCTCCCGAAATTCATGATGCTCAGGTGCTGCCCAACCCCACTCTGTATGATATGGATGAACGCTTCCGGGTGATGGACAAATATGAGCCTTTGCGCCAGGTATTAACCCTTGGCCGCATACCGGTTGAGCACGTTGCCGGACCAAAAAAAGCGGCTGAACTGGCCCGCCTGGCGAATGATGAAATGGCTGAATTGATTGTCAAATATCCGGACCGGTTTGTGGCTGCTCTGACTACGCTGGCCATGAACAATATGGATGAAGCTCTGAAGGAAACGGACCGCTGTATACAGGATCTGGGTTTCAAAGGGGTCTATTTACACACTCCTGTCGATGAAAAACCGCTGGACTTGCCAGAATATTTGCCGCTTTATGAAAAGATGGTGCAACATGACCTGCCCATCGTGATTCACCCCATGCGCAAGATGGACCATCCGGATTACCTGACTGAGAAAACCTCAAAATACTTGATGTTCAGTATGTTCGGCTGGCCTTACGATACTACTTCGGCCATGGCACGTCTGGTTTTCAGCGGAATCATGGAGAAATTCCCCAATCTGAAAGTGGTCACTCATCATATGGGCGGGATGGTGCCTTTTTATGCCGAACGCATCCGCCAGTTTACCCAAATCCGGCGGCCAAAAGGCGAAGGTTTGAACTTGAAGAAAGATGCGGTTGATTATTTCAAGATGTTTTATGCTGATACCGCCATTTACGGCAATACTCCGGCTTTGATGTGCGGGTACTCTTTTTTTGGGCCTGACCATGTTTTATTCGGGATTGATTTCCCGCTGGGAGATACTGAAAAAGGCGACCGCAACTATCGCCAGACTATTAATGCCATCGAGGAAATGGCTATTTCGGATCAGGATAAAAAGAAAATTTACGAAGATAACGCCCGCAAACTAATGCGCTTGCCCATCTAGCGGCTGAATTATAAATAATGAAAAAGAGCGGCTTTCAACAAGCCGCTCTTTTTTGCGTTTTCTTTTGCCGCGTATCTTTCTCGTCCATGCCGGTTGGTTCAATTTTTAACCCTTGACTTTTTCCGTGCCTCATGACTGTTTGGCTTTGATGGTTTCGGACAGCCGCTGTGAAATGGCCTGAGCAGCCTGCATCAGCATTGCGGTGTATTCCCTGGCATGGGGTTTGACCCGTTCTTTAGGACCGTAAATGCTGACCACAGCAGGTTAGATATAATGCTTAACCGCGGCTGAAAGGCACATCGCCCCGGCGCTACCTTCATCATGACTGACTGCGTATTGGTTTTTGCGGATGCGTTTGATTTCATGGATATATTTTGCAACATCCTCCAATTTGTGGGTCAGCGTAATATTGCGGACCCTCATCTCCAGTTCCCGGTCGCTTAATTGGGAGAGTAAAATTTTCGCGG
>DAOUAU010000252.1:0-1981 GCA_034433195.1 Dehalococcoidales bacterium | reverse complement strand
AGCCGGTTAATATGATATCTAAAATCCGGTATGGCTTTAAAGGTCTGCGTGAAAAGATCCACAAACCCGGCTTTGCCCTGCGCGGCAATATCATTGTGCTGAATATAGTCATCCAGCATAATCTCATCCAGAATGCTCAAATCATGATTGATGAAAATGCTGTTGATCAATCTTTCAACGATGATTTTGTTACTAACAGACAACTCTAAATCTTACCTCTCTTTTCTGGTACTGCCCCAAACCAGAACGAACAGCGTTAACTGACAAATATCAAAGAATCCCGGAAGTTCTTTCATCGGTTCAGCCGCAAAACTCTCGTTCAGGCTGCTTTAAAAGCAGATAAACGGGAACCTGGACTGGTCCGGGATATACCGTGTCATCTCCCGGTGACCCGGATTTTAATATTTTTGTTTCTGAAACCGATGATATACTTCTGCCATCAGATTGTCAACCAAACCGACCCCCGGCGGTGACTACCCCATTGATTTCAAGGATTTGGCGGCCATAAGTTCGCCTGAAGTGAAGGAACACATTGACTTGGGAAGCTTTCAAGATTCATACTGGGATTATGGAAAACAAGAAGGACCTTTTACTGTTGATAGATGGGAACGCACTGGTACACCGCGCATATCATGCGTTGCCGCCTTTGACAGTGCCTAAAACGGGTGAAACAGTGGGCGCGGTATATGGTTTCTCAATGATGTTGATCAAGGCCATCAATGATTTGAAACCCACCCATGCGGCAGTGGCTTTTGATCGCAAGGCGCCCACTTTCAGGCATCAGGCATTCAATCAATATAAAGCTAACCGTCCGCCCATGGATGAAGAATTGAAAGGGCAACTGGGCCGGGTCAGAGAGGTAGTGGAAGCTTTCAAAATTCCCATTTTTGAAATGGACGGCTTTGAAGCGGATGATATACTGGGGTCGCTGGCGCGCCAGGCCACGCAACATGAAATTGAAACAGTAATTATGACAGGTGATGCCGATATCATGCAGCTGGTCACTCCTCTGGTCAAGGTCTTTTATCCACGTCCGGGAGGCACTTTCAGCGATGCCGTGCTTTTTGATGCGGAAGCGGTGAAAACGAAATATGGAGTTTCCCCTGCCCAGATTGCCGATCTGAAGGCCCTGAAGGGTGATAAATCGGATAATATTCCGGGGGTGCCGGGAGTGGGCGAGGTTACCGCTTTGAAACTGGCGTTGCAATTTGGCAGCGTAGAGGGTTTGTTAGCTCATCTGGAAGAGATTGAACCGGCCAGGTTAAAAGAGAAAATCATAAATAATCTGGAGCAACTCAAACTCAGCCACCACCTGGCCACTATCAATAGTCAGGCTCCGGTAACGATGGATTATGATTTGTGCTGCCGGATTGCGCGTTATGACCGCGGCGAAGTCGTGGAGTTGTTCAGGGAAATGGGTTTCAATAGCCTTCTGGCCAAATTACCGGTCAGTCAAACAGAACCTCCTGTTCTTCCGGCGGTTAGCGCGCCAATCTCCAAATTGGAAAATAAACACGTCACCATCAGAACTGTAGAAGCACTTGAAACGCTGATAAAACAATTGGCCGGGGCTAAAACGCTTTCCATCCACACGGAAGGCAGCAGTTCTAATGCGATGGCGGCTGTTCTGAGCGCCATCGCCCTCTCTCCGGGTGAGGGATCAGCATATTTTATTGATACGAACAATAATCCGACCATGAACACAGAGATAGTGTTCAGCAAGCTGAAAGGCTTGTTTGAAAACCCTTTGACTGCTTTCAACCTGCATAACGCCAAATATCATATGATACTGCTGAAGAAAGGCGGCATCAATCTCCAGGTGTCTTTTGACAGCATGCTGGCCGCTTACCTGCTGGGAGATAACCCTCTCGGTCTGAAAGAACTGGCTTTTAAATACCTGGGGCTGGAGATGAATTCATCCGAAGCCGCGGCTAAAACAGCCGGCAAACAAATTGCTCTCTTTGAAACTGACAGCCAGGAA
>DAOUAU010000251.1:0-8588 GCA_034433195.1 Dehalococcoidales bacterium | reverse complement strand
CACCCACTCTGGGCGGTGAAATATTTGATGCCACCGGCAGCTATACCTGGGCTTTGATTGTCAGCACCGTGGTCTGTTTAACCGGGCTTCCGGTTTATGTCCTGATGATGCCGCGAAAAAAGAAAGATGTTGAAACACCGGATACATCCGAATTTGGAGATTAAAGCTATTGGTTTCAGATCAAAATAGCCCCGGATTTTCCGGAAGCGATCGTTCTTTTTAAAACCCTGGAACCTGTCACACCAGGCTTTTCGCAGATAGCCTAATTCTTCAGAATCAACTGAGTGCGGTGAACGGACAGCGGGCGTTGAGTAAAGCCCAGGGCGGCTGCTACCTGTTCCGGTCGGCCTGAGCCGTTGCTGTCGCAGCGCAGCCTCATCTCTAAAACCCCCATAGGCGGATTCCATTCCACCACTTTTATATTATTAATCAACAAGCGCAAATCATATTGATGCGGCCCGGTATCACGCTGGTGCTGCCAGGGTAGATGTTCCAGAGCCAGCAGGTTAGCCACAGCAGACTGAATATCCGCCGGTCCGCTGGCAGTTTCTACTTTTACCCGGTAGTCGGCCTGGCTGACCTGAGATTGCAGAGAGGGCAGTTCCTGGCTTATCGGATGCACTTTTTCCACTGCCATGCCAGGCGGCAGCTCCTGGTTCATGATTGAAACAAAGAATTGAGGGGCCACGCCTCTGACAATCACGATATCCATCAACTCGGCCTCACCGGTCACGCCCAGCGGCAGTGGCGCTGCCAGAGAGATTTTGGGATGCGGTGAAAAACCAGTGGAATAAGCAATTTGTATGCCGGCCCGGTTAAAGGCCCGCTGCCACAGGCGTACGATGTCCAGGTGAGAGATATACTTGATTTCCGCTCCGCGGCTAAACTTTATTCGTAGGCGTTGCATGTATTTCCTTGACGACCTTGATTTCTTCTATTTTTTTCCCATTCATTTGAGTAATTACCATCTTCAAGTCTCTGTACCGGTATTGGTCTCCCACTTTGGGAATCCGACCCATCAGTTTCAAAACAAAGCCGGCCGCCGTTTCATAATCGCCTTCCGGCAGACTCAATTGCATTTCGGTGTTGATGTCTTCTATGCGCATTCCACCGGCCACCAGGAAGGTGGACTCATCAATTATTTCGAACTCTTTCTCCAGTGGAGACAATTCATCTTTCATTTCGCCGATAATCTCTTCCACCAGTTGAGTCAGGGTAACCACACCGGAAGTACCGCCGTATTCATCAACAATAATAGCCATATGAAAGTTGTGTTCGCGCATTTCGGCCAGAAGTTCGTTGATAGGCTTGGTTTCAGGGGCATAATGAGCCGGGCGGATAATATCATCGATAGTTTGTTCAAGCTCGCATTCAGCCTGGGACAGCTTCAACAATAAATCTTTGGAAGACAAAATACCGATCACATTATCTCTTCTGTCTTCAAAAACAGGGTAACGGTAATAAGGATGCTGCTGATAAATTTCAAAGAATTGTTTGATGGAGGTGCCTTTTTCCAGCCACACTACTTCAGTCCGCGGGACCATTAGTTCGCGAGCCGGGCGATCGCCAAACTCAAACACATTATGCAGCATCTGGGCTTCTTCTTTTTCTACTGTGCCGTCACGGCTGCCGACGTTGATCATGGCCCGGATTTCTTCTTCGCTGACCAGCCCGCTTCCCGGAGTTCTGGTTCCGAATATCCGTCCGAAACCGGATGTAATCCAGCTTAAAACCGCCACGAAGGGTGTTAAAATCCAGGAAATTAACTTGATGCTGGGAGCAACCGCGAAAGCTACCTTTTCAGAATGACGCGAGGCCGAAGTTTTGGGGATGACATCGCCGAAGACCAGGATGAATATGGTTACCACTATGGTAGAAACAACCACGCCCGTTTGTACGCCCCATAATCCAACTGCCAAAGCGGTGCCTACTGAGGCCGCCGCGATGTTGACCAGATTATTGCCCAACAGGACGGTAGATAAAAACCGCTCAGGGTGGTCTTTGAGCCAGGCCACCAATTTGGCGCCTTTAACTTTTTTCTGTACCAGCGCTTCCAGTTTGTATCTCTGCAAAGACACAAAAGCGATTTCTGATGCCGAAAAGTAGGCTGAAAGCATCACACAGAAAGCAAAAATACCCAAATAGACAAAGTCAGTTGGTGCCATGATGATGACATCCGCTCTGTTTTAAAGAACGTCTCCTATATTGCATCATAACAAAGGTGTATAGGGTAGTAAAGACTCATGCAAGGCCTGGCCTTGCATGAGTCTTTCAGGGCGGTTGATAATTGTATGGTTGAAGTTAGATTTTATTTGTCCATGCCGCGCAGCAAACCACGCAGGTAAGCTATTTCACCGATATGTCCAGCGGCGTGAGAAACGATGATCGAGAAAATACCGGCGACGCTGAATTCTCCCCACGGCATTTTAACCTTCTGATCGAAATCGGCATCCTTCAGTCCGTCCAGATATTTGATGGTTGACTTCCTGACCTCAGCCCAATAATCCAGAATATCTTTAAGGTCAGGCACCACGAAGGAGTTAACCTGGTCTACAGTGTAATGCGCTCCGCCGTCATCAGCAGCTTTGTTCATCTTTTTGCACCACTTCTCAAAAACCTGAGGGGTTTTGGCCAGCGTACCCTGTATGAAATGGTCTTCCGAACGGGCGCAGTGGAAAAGAATCAAACCCATTGAGTTGCATCCGCAGGCCGGCCGCCAGGCCAGGTCAGCCTGAGGCAAGTCTTTAAGTGTGTGTTCTACGTGGCGGGATAATCCATCCAGTTCCATTTTCAGATAACCTTTTAGATCCATGTCAAAAATCCTCCCTTATTGTTTTAATGTTCAACCTTGGATATTGCGTATTATAGTGACTATCCTTATCGACGTCAAACAATCGCATTAAGAGCTTTGCTGATCCTTGACACCGGCTAGCCGGTGTAATATGCTTACTTCTTTGAACACAATGTGGCAATATGACTATGGTTTACTTAAAAAAATGGAGATCTGGGATGGACATACTTGATTATAACCGTGAAGCATGGAATAAACAGGTTAAAAAAGGCAATATCTGGACGATTCCGGCTGGTCCAGAGGAGATAAAAGCAGCCAGAGAAGGGCACTGGAGGATCGTTTTAACCCCTACCCGGGTGGTACCGCAAGATTGGCTTCCCGCTTTGCCCGGTAAAAAAGTCCTGTGCCTGGCCAGTGGCGGCGGACAGCAGGGGCCGATTTTAGCGGCGGCCGGGGCGAGTGTGACGGTGCTGGATAATTCTCCGGCCCAGTTAGAGCAAGACAGGCTGGTAGCCCGCCGTGAAAATCTGAAAATTAGCACCGTCGAAGGTGATATGCGGGATTTGCAGGTTTTTTCCGGTATGAGTTTTGATTACATTGTTCATCCGGTATCAAATATTTTTATTCCGGAACTAAAGCCCCTCTGGTCCGAAGCTTTCAGAGTGCTGCGGCCGGGCGGGATATTGATTTCAGGCATCAGCAATCCGGTGATATACCTTTTTGATTGGAATTTGATAGAGAGCTGCGGGAAACTGGAAGTCAAAAATAAATTGCCCTATTCGGATATGGAAAGCCTGAGCGCCGAAGAAAAAGCCCGTTATATTGAGAATGGTGACCCCTTTGAATTCAGCCATACTCTGGAGGAACAGATTGGAGGACAGATCGCGGCTGGTTTTGTGATTACCGGTTTTTATGAAGACCGGGATAATCCGCTTTCGGTGGATAATCCTCTCAGCCAGTACATGAATCCTTACATCGCTACCCGGGCGCTTAAACCTGGTTGAAGAATACTGGCCAGCCTGTTTCAAGGTGATCCCCTTGAATCAGGCTGGCTCTGATAGTGAAACTGCAGCTCTCAAAACCTCAGCTGGCAGCTTTCCGGCTTGCTTTTAGTTGATGCAAGCTGTATTATTTTCTTAATTTCGGATATCCTGTTAAAACATTTCTGAACCAGTCTGGTAACGAATCCCGTCCGCCAGTCAGACCAAAACAAAAAATGCCATGGCCTGTTTTTTAAAGAAACTATCGATATCGATAGAATTGTACTGAAAGAGGCGGCGAGTGAATGAATCAATGAGTGATTTCCAGGCGGTCGTATTGCCTGTCCGCCACAGTTTTCAAAAATACGAATATATGGTATGGGATATACTCAGATCAGTGTTTTTAACGAATAGATTTTATTTATAGGAGGATCAGATGAAATTAGGCCGATTTATTGTTGACACACATGTGCATTCTCAGCGCCATGCCGCCGGCGCCGCACTCAAGGGTTCCAAGGATTATTCCGATTTAGGCCGGGTGATGGGCCAGATGGACGCTTATGATAATTCCCCCCGTTTGCTGTATGATATGCAGTGCTACGGCGTGGATATGTGCGTACTGGAACCGGCTTTCGGTATGACCAATGAGATAAATATTGACCAGATGAAACGCTATCCGGACAAGTTTGTCTGCAATGCCTGGCCGCGCAACTATCAAAAGAAAATCATGGCTGGCGAAGCCGAATTTTCAATAGAAACCTTTTGCAAGGAACTGGATGACCTGCTTAGCACCGGCAACTATGTCGGGGTCGGGGAAGCGGTACCGCCGCGCATGGCTGACCGTAAAGACAAATATCCCAAATTTGTGGAGGAGCATGATATCATCACCGATATGATGCATATCATGGAAGTTTGCCGGGCGCATAAAGTCCCCTTCCGCTATCATACCGGTCTGCCGGGCGGTTATGCCATCGGTTATCATATGAGCCCCTCCACCTTTAACCCGCTGTGGGCTCATACCCTGGCCATCGCTTTCCCTGATGTCCCCATCATCCTGGAACATGCCGGAATCGAAGGCGGCTGGTGGGAACATTTCTATGAGGAGTGTTTGCATGTCACCGCCGGACACAAGAATGTCTATTTGGAAACCGGACGCTTTTGGACCGAATTGTATTACAAAGCCTTACAGGATCCTGGTATCGGACCTGAGAAGCTGGTGTGGGGCACTGATTGGGGCGCAAGCCTGCCGGTTTATCAGTATCCGTCACCCGAAAGCCACGGTTATACCCGCCAGAATGTCAAAGAGGGTATTGTGCGTAATCAGGTGGATATCTGGGGCTGGAGCCTGAAACAAATTGAACGCCTGCATATTTCCCAGGATGATATGAATTTGATTCTGGGCGGTAACGCCGTACGGCTTTACAATCTGAAACTGCCCGGTGGCCTGACCAGAATGTTCAAATTAGTAGAATAGCAGATTGAGGCTGCCAAAATACCGAAAAACTCCAGTAAATAAAGCGGTCCTCAATAAACAGCTGGATGAATGTAACAGACAGGGGCCGGCTTAGCCGGCCCCTGTATTTTTCCTGATCCGGGGCATTTTTGAATTGCCAAACAATCAGCCTCAGAGCGCGGTCATTCAGACAGTGACAGTCACACTGTGGCACCGGCGTTTTGACTGTGTTCTGGTTTTGCGCTAAAAAACATTGATGATTGTCCCACCGGCGGCCTGGTACCTGGAGCTATTTCGGATTTATCAATATTTTATCGCCGCGGTATAGGGTTGTCTCAACACCGTTTTCATTTTAAGCGGATCAATCCTCCGGAAGTCAGAAAGATAAATCTCATGGTGTTTGCCGCAGGATTGAGCGCCCATTTCCGCTATTTTCTGATGCATTTTTTGAACATTTCGGCCTTCTTCGGTGAAGGGGCCGATATGCATGATCTGTACCGCGAGCCCCTCCTGGAAACTCTCCAATCGCAACAGTTTAATGCGCGGGTTTGGTTTTTTGGCTGCCGCAGCCTCTCTCCCGCCTTCAAAATCCATTTTATTGATCATTTCAGGCTGTAATATCATGATCGTCCATCGCCATTGGTTGCGGTCACCCGCATCAGGATCAAAAGCTTTCATATCTTCTGCCCACCACAGTCCTTCCAGCGCCATTACCGGGTAATCCACCCCCTCGCACTTTTTCCTGGCAAATTTTAGGGTATAGGCAACTGTATACAAGGCTTCAATAGATTGCTGGAACTGCGGGCTGTCCGGGGCGCCCCGCCCGTCGATCATTATGAATTTATTAGCTGGAACATTTACCAGTGAGACCGATTTGGCCGAGGGATTATATAATTCCTTGAGGTCTTTTTTAAGGTCAATAACCGGCATATTCACTCCTTCTTGATGACCATATAAGAACACATGTTCGTATGATACAACTTTTCTGGGAGTATGACAAGATGGAAAATGCCTTATCGATCAGCGACAGTTGTTTTAGTCCTGCAGCGATGAGTGGCCGATTTTTGAGAACCTGCCGCTGACTGCCGCCAATTCAGTCTCACTCACCCACGATCCCCCCAAATCACGTCAGTGTTAACCGGACATAGCTGCCAAAATCCGGATGTCATAGGGTGGAACCGCTTGAGGAAGGATAAACAAAAAGCCGCTCATCTCTGAACGGCTCATTCCAGACTTACCCTATTTCCCTGAACATTCGACCTGTATAATCGCAAGTTGTAAAACATGATAAACGTCTTATTAATATATTACCCTACTCCCGGCCGAAATGTAAAGTTTATTTTTTTAGAGGTGTTTTCAGGCTTCTCCATGATAGGCCGGATTGGCCTGCCGGCTTCGAGTCAAAGATGGCGCTGGCAGGATATCCGTCACTGATATTGGCGGCTGTTCAGCCTGGCAGCCGAATGGCCGTTGAAGATGCTCCTGGAATTTTCAGGGTGATATCACCCGCCCTTCAGGCCAGGACCTTACTACCGCCGCCTTCATCCGGCCGTCTCTCATTTCCACAGTATATGCAATGCCAAACCGTAGCGCTTTCCAAATCAGGAACGGGTTCCTCGGCATGCGGTGTTTTTTGATTACAAAGCTGACATGGAAGGTTAACGATCTTCACTTTTCAGAACCTCTCCTCACAGTTTCATTATAACACTCAAAGATTTTCTCTTCATAATGACATCTACCTTATTCAGGTCCGGCTGGTCCGGCGCTATTCAGCCTTAATACCAGCACTTTGGAGAATCAGCAAATTGCTGGTGCTGCCAGCCGGGCGCTGATGGCGGCCCGCCAGGTCTTATGTCAATGGGGAGGCAGGAATGGGAGGTGCAATCTGGCCGTCGCGCAGAATTGCCAGGCCTCTGCCGTCCAGAAATTGCGAGCCTTTGATAGCCAGAGAGGCGGTTTGAACACCGGGTGTGGCATAGTGCAGCTCCTGAAGCCGCAGGATTTGACTGGGTGATACCGGTAGATTGCAGTAAATAATCCGGCTGTTGATGAGTAATTAATATAACCGTGATTATTTAACATAGTTAATGGTTATGAAAGATGTAGCTAATCATTCAAATCAACTATTGACATGGATGGCGTTCGATGGTAGAATTCGACCATCGATAATGAGCATCACAACTGCCTGTTGAACGGGATTCAGGATATTTGACACGCTGCAGTATTCTTCCTGATCGTTAAAAAATGAAATTATGGTGTCCATAATGAGGAGACAGGGCTGCTCTTCTAACAGATTTATCGTTGGGAGAATAAAGCATGAACCGGCCATCATAATAGAGTCCTGAACAGGCTAATCACTGCCATAGGTGTAATGATTAAGAAATAAGGAGGGGTAAATTTGAAAAATAAAAGGTTTACAGTGCTATTTGTGTGTCTCAGTTTCCTGTTAGTAATGGTGCTGGCATTTTCAGCCTGCGGTACCAAAACCACCCCTGCCACTACCGCTCCGCCGGCCCCTACCACCACGGCTCCCACTACTGCCAAGCCCACTACAACTGCTCCCGCTGCAACCACAGCAGCCCCAACCACCGCTACCACAGCAGCCCCAACCACTGCTGCCACGCCGGCCAAAGCTCCCCCTACCGGCACTCTCAGAGTGGCCACCACTGATTTCACCTATGAATCTACTGACCCGATCTACTATGAATCTTTCTGGTGTTGGTCCATGTACGATCCACTTCTCAGCTGGGATCAAAAGGGCACCTATGTCGGCGTAGTAGCTGAAAGCTGGAGCATCAGCCCGGATGGCAATACCTGGACGTTCAAAATTCGCAAGGGTATCAAATTCTGGAATGGTGACCCCCTGACCGCGGCGGATGTCAAATTCTCGGTTGACCGTTTCGGCAGCACAGAATCCACCAATCCGTGGTCCAGATATCTGAGCGAAGCTTATAACAAAAAGTCTTCGGCAGTCAAAGACGAATACACCTTTGAGTTCGTCACCAACAAACCCGAACCGTCACTGGTAATCCCCTTCGCCTGGACCAGGATTCTGCCCAAGGCTTACTTTGAGAAAGTAGGCCAGGCTGCCTTCCGCAAGGCGCCGATGGGTTCCGGACCCTGGAAATTCGTATCTCACGTTCCCAAGACCAGCTTCACTATGGAAGCCAATACCGATTACTGGGATAAAACCAGAGTCCCGGGTTTCAAAACGCTTCTGAACCTGATGGTTCCGGAAGAATCCACCCAGGTCAACATGTTGAAAAACAATGAGATTGATCTGATTGGTGTATCCATGGACAACATCGTGGCTTTGCAGAAAGCTGGATTCAGAACACAGGAATTCGGGCTGCCTGTGGTGGGC
>DAOUAU010000250.1:0-4275 GCA_034433195.1 Dehalococcoidales bacterium | reverse complement strand
GACACCTCGCCTACCGTTGTGATACGGTTTCGGAACTGCCATTTCCAATCATCCCAGTCCTTGAGAGGGACCTGACTTAAAAACCTGTCTCTGATGGAAAAACCACGTTTACTAGGGGGTTCTTCTTCTTCCTTTACCCCCAATCTATTACATAAAGGGGGTTCCGATTCTGCCTGGATCAAAGTCTCCGCTTTGAGAGCCGATGATAATGTCACTTTTTTCCTCTTTTTTATTTATTTGAAGCATTGTTTAAATACTTCCTTAACTAATGTAATATCACTTACAGAGTTCTATGTCAAGTACTTTTTGAGGCAATAATTCAGTGTTTTTTGACAGACTTCCGAGGTCTGCGATAAATGCCCTTAAAGTTTCCTTTAGCCCCATTTTTCTGACTGCCTGAAGTGTTATCCCAACCAGCTATCCGGAGCTTTTTCCCAGACCGCTCTTTCAGCTTCAAAGGGGGCTTTCTCTATGCGGCTTCTGGCTCCCAGGATCATGGTAGCCCGTCCTTTTCCGTATGATGGCCATTTACCCAGACTCTCGCAGGAAGGATCGCCGCTGCGCGCAAAAGCTATCCAGGCATCCTGCAGCTGCCCGGCCAGTTTGGCAACACCTGGTCCCGCTCCGTGAAAATCCGGACGGTGATTGCCGAAGAGAAAACCTAATTCCAGGGAGTGGCAGGCCCCCAAACCGGGCATGGGGCACTGCCAGTCAAAGATATAATTATAGGCTTTTACTTTAAATTTGTTTTGTGACTCCACTAATCTGACTGCCGGAATCCTGAATTGCAGGTCGGTGAAGATGGCATGATACAACTGGAAGGGCTTAATATCTTTAAACCCCCGTTCCGGCAGAGATGACCGGTAAACCGATATTAATTTAGTGACGAAATCAGAGGGCAGGAATTTCTGCAGGCGGGAGATCAGATCTTTTTCTGAAATATTGGGTAACTGACGGTCCTGGGCGGTGAAGATGGTGGCTTCGTCCAGAGTAGACCCGGCCATGACAGTGATCTCTTTGGCAGAACCTTTGGCGATAGCATCCAAAGGCAACTCCGGCAGGCTCTGCCCTTCTATCACGGGCTCCAACTGAGCGCCTTTGCTAAGCGACCACAGGCTTGGTCCGCTCAGGATCTTGAGACCTGCGATAAAATGGTCGGCCGGCAGAGCCAGCAATTGACTCCACTGGCTGCCATTCAGTCCCAAAATGGACAGGTACTGTTCAGCCGTGGAAATGGCTTCAGGCAGGGTCCTCACCGTCGAGGCGCCGCTTTGGAGAATGGCTTTCTGAAACAAACCGCGGGCCTGCGGCATGGCTAACAGGCAGCCGATGCTCATGGCGCCGGCGGATTCTCCGAAAACGGTGACGTTGGCGGGGTCACCTCCGAAGGCTGCAATGTTCTCTCTGATCCAGCGCAGCGCTGCAATCTGGTCCAGCAAGCCTTCGTTGCCGGAATCAGGGATTTGACCGCCGGTGGCTTGTTTCAAATACAAGAAACCCAGCGGGCCCAGCCGGTAGTTGATGCTAACGAAAACTACATCACCCTTCTGGGGCAAAGTGTGACCCGGATGCATGGCGCTGGAACCGGAACCCATGTTATAAGCCCCGCCGTGGATCCATACCATCACCGGACGCTTCTTGTCATCCAATCCCGGAGTGAATACGTTTAAATAGAGACAATCTTCATCCTGCGGTTCTTCCGCCATCACCGGACCGTTCATCATTTCCATTTTCATCTGGCGGGCGATCGGTCCAAAGTTCTGGGCGCTGCGGCGACCGGACCAGGAGGCCGGTGGTTGAGGGGCCAGCCATCTTAATTGACCCAGCGGGGGAGCGGCATAACGAACTCCTTTGAAAACATACAGCCCGTTTTCAATCAATCCTTCCAGATAACCGTATGTGGTCTTGACTACCGGGTTTTTATTTGTGGCCAAGCCATTTCTCCTTTTTTGTATCCGTTTTGCGGACTAAATAATATATCTTACCAGCAAGAAGCCCAGAAAAGCCACCAGGCAGATGGGCGGCAAGGCCGGCAGGGGTTTGCCTTTCAACAGGTAGATTTGCAGAAAATAAGCGAATAAAAGTCCAATAAACGCGGCGATTCCTACTATCAGCGCGTCTGAAAAACCGTAGACGGCGAACACGGAAGCCACGAAGATCAGAGGAAAACCAATATCGCCGCCGCCCAGCAGCGAGAAATCTCTTTCAGCGTTTTCATCATCAAACAATTTGTTGACAGTAGAGCCTTTTAGATTCAGAGCCCAATCACGGGTTTTTTTGGGCAGGACAAAAGCCGGCAGGGTATCTGATTCGGAGAGTTTTTTAGCCATCCACATCATATAACCGGCAAATACCGCCACGATATCATAAATTGAGATGGCCAGGAGTACCCAAACCACCGTCCACGGGGGCACCACCGTGCCAAAGACTGCTCCGATGCTGACCAGAGTTAACAGCAGCAAAATATTTTGCAGCCAGACCAGGGGAAACAGAAACCAGAGTATACCCGCCGCGGCGGAGATCGTCAGAGTTGCCCATAGAGGAAGCACCAGCCCCAGGATGACGAACATGCCCCAGGTATATAAAAGGGCGAACATCAGCCGCATCACCAATCTGAGTTTGGAGACCGGGATAAAAAACAACACCACCCCCAAAACCACCACCACGCTGAAGAAGTAGATCAGAATTGGCCAAATTGAAGCCTGCGGCACTGTAATCTGATTTTCATCGATGTATGCCGCGACGCGGGGATAAAGATAATAAAACAATATCGCCAATCCGGAGATGAGCAGCAGGCTGCTCCAGATAACAGGTTGCAGGCTTACTTTACGCTCCGGTTTTGGCTGTTCAGCCACAGGTCACCTCGATATTTAAGCGAATTCCCCCGGATTTATTGGTAATCATACAAGTATCACCATATCAGCGTCAAGAGTTGCGTCACACCTTTAAAATAAGGCACAATGGTGTATGATGAATAAAGTCCAGGCTGGCTATTTGGCACTATATCAATCCGGCGAATTGTCAAAACGGGCAGCTAAACTGATATCCCGCCTGGAGGCCTGCGATATCTGTCCGCATCGCTGTGGAATCAACCGGCTCAGAAATGAAACCGGATTTTGTCGTTCGGGTTCTCTGCCGGTGGTATCTTCAGTCTGCGCGCACCATGGCGAGGAACCGGCGATATCCGGCAGCCGTGGTTCGGGGACTATCTTTTTCGGTAATTGCAACATGCGCTGCGTATATTGCCAGAATTACCAGATCAGCCAGGATGAATACGCTCAAAAAGGCAATAGCATCAGCATTCAAACCCTGGCGGAAAAGATGTTGTTTCTGCAAAATGAACTAAAGTGTCACAATATCAATCTGGTTGCCCCCACTCATATGGTGCCTCAGATTGTTCAAGCTCTGGTGCTGGCGGTTCCGCTGGGATTGTATTTGCCCCTGGTTTATAACACCGGCGGATATGACGCGCTGGAGACAATTCAAACCCTGGAGGGTATTGTGGACCTATATTTGCCGGATATCCGTTATTCTTCTGATGAAGTGGCTCTGAAATATTCAGGGGTTAAAGATTATGTCAGGCATAACCGGGCGGCCCTTAAAGAGATGTACCGGCAAGTGGGGGATCTGCAAACGGATTCTGATGATGTGGCCCAACGGGGGCTGATTATCCGGCATCTGATTTTACCTGAAGGTTTGGCCGGCAGCGGCCGCTCTTTGCGCTGGATGTCCCGTAACCTTTCACCGGAGGTGACGCTCAGTGTGATGTCGCAGTATTTTCCCAGCCATAGGGCATCTTCATTCCCGGAAATAAACCGCAAGATCAATTACGCGGAGTATTCCGCGGTAGTTGAGGTGATGGAAGAAGAGGATATGAAAAATGGCTGGCTGCAGGAACTGGATGCCCCTGAAAACTATCTGCCGGACTTTAATAAAGACGGCCATCCTTTCGAATAAAACAAAAAGCACCCGGCGGCGAGCGATGCATAAACCCGGCCAGGCGCTTGACTTGAAATGATATCAAAAAGCTGGTTGCTTCAGGAGTGAGGTCTTTCTAGCCTTTGCGCTTTTTGTTCACAAAAGCAAACTGAATCGCTTTGCCGTTATGTCCTTTGTTCTTCTTGTTGACTGAAGCGATGAAATCTTTTAAATCCACTGGTTTCTTTTCACCCATTGTAGTACTCTTTCCTGATTTTATTCTTAACCTGTTAATTTTAGCATAGAAAACGCCATTCGCCAAATCAGCGGATGATTTTTGCTCCAGGTCTTGATATT
>DAOUAU010000249.1:0-5646 GCA_034433195.1 Dehalococcoidales bacterium | reverse complement strand
GCTCCAGGATTCCCCGTATCGTCTCTTTTTTTACTCCCGGCAACCGCAGGCTGTTTTTTCAGGATGTTGCCGACCCGCCCATTGATGCAATGCATGCGGAGATGATCAAACCGTACCTGGAGAAACTGCAAGCCAGCGGTTTTTCACAAACAGGTTTGATGATAGAAAAGCCTCCGCTGTGGTCCAGGAGTACCCGTGAGCTGGTGTTAGTCTCGCCTCATGATAAGATCATCGCTTCAATCGGTTTTCGCGGCCTGAAATTGTCCTATTTTTTATACACCCCTTTTGAGGGTGGACAGGTGGTAGTAACGGCGCATAATTGTTTCCGTAATTTTATCAAGCCGGATTTTATGACTTCCGAAATCAAATCAGGTGATTTGGATGAGATGCTGGAAAGTCACAAAACGGATGTGGCTGATTTTGTTGCTAAAGGATATATCCCATTCAAGGACTATACCCGTGAAGCGGTGATCCGGGCCACTAATCTTTACTATAAATCAGCCTATCCCAGCAAACAACTGCGCATCGCCGGGTTCACCAACGGCCTCTTTTTTCTGCTCAGCTTGTTCGTCTTGTATCTGCTGATCAAGGGGGCGCTGAACTCCAACTGAATATCCAGATGGATGGCCCGTCAAACTTGTTTAAGTCTTTCCTGGCAGACCGGGAAGGTCTTTTCAAATCCGCAAATCTGGCACCCTTCATAACGGCAGTCCGCTGTCTCCTGACCGTCCACAGCTTTCTGATATTCACGTTTCAGAAAGGCCGGAGTGACTCCGACATCGATGTGCGCCCAGGGCAATACTTCATCCAACCCGTGCTGGCGGTTGGCATAAAAAGCCGGATCGATGCCGCAAACTTCAAAGGCTTTTTTCCAGTTATCCCATTTAAAATGCTCGCTCCAGGCATCAAAAGTACTGCCTGATTTCCAGGCTTGCAGAATAACATTCCCGATTTTGCGGTCTCCGCGTGAAATGACAGCCTCCAGCAAGCTGGTTTTGGGGTCCTGCCATGAGACTTTCAGACCTCGGCGGGCGATGCCGTCTTTGACAATATCATGCTTGGTGATAATGGCATCCTCCGGGTCTTGTGCTACCCATTGGAAGGGGGTGTGAGGTTTGGGCACAAAAGTAGAGAGGCTGATGCCTACTCTGGCACGCTGGCCGGCCAACTCTCTGCCGGTGTTATATACTTTCTCTATTAATTTAACGATGTAATGGACATCTTCTACGGTTTCCTGCGGCAGCCCGATCATAAAGTATAGTTTAATAGTAGTCCAGCCGCGCTGGAAGGCTATAGCTGCGGTTTCCAACAAAACAGACTCAGGAATGCATTTGTTAATAACATGGCGCAGCCTTTCACTGCCGGCTTCCGGGGCAAAGGTCAAACCGGTCTTGCGCCCGGAAGGCAGACTTTCCATCAGTTGGATCGAGGAGGCGGCAATGCGCAAGCTGGGCAGTGAAAAAGTGACATTGGGGTAAAGCCTGGTTAAGGCGTTCACCAGTTGATCGATACCGGGATAGTCCGATGTGCTTAAGGAAACCAGCGAGACTTCATCATAACCGCAATTTTCCAGCAGTTTTCCTACCGCCTCGATCACTTCATCCTGTGGCCTTTCTCTAACCGGACGGTAAATGCTGCTGGCCTGACAGAACCGGCATCCCCGGCTGCAGCCGCGTTGGATTTCAATGGCGGCCCGGTCCTGTACCACTTCGACAAAGGGCACTACCGGCTTAAGAGGCGGCGGCGGCAAGACATTGACCATCCTGCGGCGAATCATGGGTTTGGCCTCCGCTGTCAAGGGCTGCAGCTTCAGGATGGTGCCGTCAGCCTGGTACTCCACCTGATATAGTGAAGGCACATAAATTCCCGGGATTCGCGCCGCCTGTTTCAAAAAGGCCTTTCGGGACGTTCCGCTTTTCTGCCAGACGCGGTAAGCTTCGATTAAATCTATCAGCGCCTCTTCACCATCTCCGATGACGAAAATATCAATAAAATCGGACATTGGTTCGGGATTGAGGGTGCTGCTGCCCCCGGCTATGACTAAAGGATGGGTTTCATTTCTTTCACAAGCCAGGACCGGCATTTGCGCCAGGTCCAGCATATTCAGGACATTGGTAAAACAGAGTTCATATCCCAAAGAAAAACCGATGATATCAAATTCCTTGACAGGATGCCTGGTTTCCAGTGAGTAAAGGGGCAATCCGGCGCCGCGCATGGCGTTTTCCATATCTTTCCAGGGAGCGTAGACCCGTTCTGCCAGAACATCCGGCTGGTTATTCAGGATTTCATATAAGATTGGGATTGCCATATTGGACATGCCGATGTCATAAAGGTCAGGAAAGCTCAAAGCTACCTTGATGGCGGTCTGGTCCCAGTCTTTGATAACGCACTGCCATTCTCCGCCTGTGTAGCGTGCCGGTTTGCCCACCTGAAGTAAGATATTATCCAATTCGTTCATCAAATACTCCGCCAATACAGAAATTTGTTTGTTCAGGGGCATCCAGGTTGATGATCATCCCGTCCTGGGCGGCAATGATACGGATACCGGTTTTTTGAGTCAGTCTGGCCGCCACTTGCATAGGGCTGGCTTGCCATAACTGCATCCCGAAATGGGTTAAAACGGCCGCTTTGGGCTTAATCCCGGTTACGATTGATTCCACGTCCAAAGCCGATAAGTGGTCAATTTTGAAACGGTTGTCCAAAAAAACCACGTTGATGATCAAGATGTCCGCTTGATAATTTTCGATCAGCCCTTCAAAATAGCGGGAATCGGCAATATAAGCCAGGGAGCTTTGTCCGATTTCAAATTTCAGCCCGTAAGTCTCAACACCGTGAATATGTTTCACCGGAGTGCTGAATTTGACATGGTCGATTTGGTAAGATTGGCCTTCGCTTAATATCACTAAACGATCGATGTATCTTTTCAGGTAAGAATACAGCACGGGCTCCGGTCCCAGAGCGTCCGAGGGCAGAAAAATCTGTCCGTGGCGGGTAAATCCGCCCTGCGTCATGGCTTCCACCATGATATTCATGTCACCGGAGTGATCCAGGTGGCGGTGAGATAAAATAATGGCTTTCAGTTTTTCCGCTTTCAGATTGCGGCCAGTGGATTGTACGATGCAGCCCGGCCCCGGATCGATCAGAATTTCAATACCCTGGAGGTTAAGCCACAGACCGCCGGAGGCTTGATGCTGGTTAGCTACCATGACGCGCGCTCCGGCCGTTCCCAGGAATGTAATTGTATTATTCATCAACATTTTCCACTATAGACTATGGGGCTGTATTTTACAATTCAGAGTGACGTGTCCAGCAGCGCCGGGTTTAGCCTCGTATGCAAGGCCTGGCCTTGCAAATCATCTTTTCAGTATCCGGCAGGTTCCTTCCGCAATAACATTTTTATATGAGTGAATACGTGATATTCATTTGACCGCCGCTGGTATATAATTCAAATGAACCTTTGTTCGGCCATGACACTCTGTGAAAAGGAAGAGAAGATGAAAAGAATCTGGTCTCCCTGGCGTGTTCAATATATTCACTATCCGGCGCCGGCCGGGTGCATTTTTTGTGATAAACCCCGGGAGTCCAAAGATCAAGAGAACGGAATTCTTTTTCGCGGGAGTGGCAATTTCGTCATTATGAACGCCTTTCCTTATAATCCCGGCCATCTGATAGTGGTGCCCTACCGGCATATAGGCATCCTGGAAGAGATGACCGTTGGAGAGCGCAATGAACATTACCAGATTGTCAGCCAGGCGGTAGGGGTGCTGCGGGCTGAAACCAAAACCGCCAATTTTAACATTGGTATGAATCTGGGACGGGTGGCCGGTGCCGGGATCGCTGACCATATTCATACCCACATTGTGCCGCGCTGGAACGGTGATAATAATTTTATGCCGGTGATCGGCGAAACCCGGGTCATCTCTGAGTCAATGGAAAATATCTACCAGAAGTTAAAGGGTAAATTTTAATTTCAGGCGGTTTCTTTCAAGCGCCAATGTCAAAATCCGGGGTGTCAGGCGGTTTTTTGCGCTGAATTAGCTTCAGGGAAGAATTTTTATCTGGGGTGGAAGGAGGTCATATTTTGTCAGTTGATGGTACTTATCATTGTGACGTCAAAACTCCCATGGGCAGCATACCCGTCAAGATGATGCTGACCTCTGACGGTGAGGTTCTGGGCGGCAGTTGCAGCACTCAATCAGGTGACCGGGTCATTGCCGGGAGGCTTCCCTCCCCCAACGAAATCGCTTTTGCCGCTAAAGTGAAGAGTCCGATGGGAGAGGTGCTTCTGGAAGTGAGCGCCAAAATTAACGGAAAAGATATTGCCGGCCAGGTTAAAGTTGGGAGATTTGGCACCTATCCTTTTACAGGTATAAATCAAGGAGAGTCCTGATTTTCCAGCTGGACTTTCATAGGTCCCCAATAGTAATCCTTCCAGCCCTGTTTGATATCCTCGTAGTTTTCATCCGGAACCCCGCTCTGAGTGAAGGTCAGGCGGGTTCCATTCCCGATGGCTTCCAGGGAAAGGGTGATTTTGGAATATACCCCTTCCGGCCAATCTGAATAGCGCCATGACTGTACTATTTTTTGGTCTGGCACCAGTTCTAAATTTGATCCTGAGATTTCCCCGCCGTAAATAGTAAATTTCCCGCCCGTTTTGCGGCTGATCCTGGCTTCACTGCCGGTCAATTGAGAGTGTTTCCCGGAGTCCATCAAGAGCTCATACACCGCATGCGGGCTGATTTTAAAGGTTACGGTTTGGCGAATGGTCTTACTCACAGGCTGAACCCTCCGGTCTACGCGTCTATTGACTTATACGTTATTATATGTTTTCATGATACTAAATTTTGCCCGGAAGGTGTGATCAAGTTCATGAAATAGAGAGGCCATAAGCAGGGGCAGTGAGCGTAAATATAAAGGAGGGGAGCTGTGTATTGTAGGAATTGCGGCCAACCAATTGCGGAGCGGGCAGAATTTTGTACCGGTTGCGGTGTCAAACCCGGCAAAGGCAAGGGTTTCTGCCATTCCTGCGGAGCCCGGGTCGCCGACGAGGCGGAAATCTGTGTCAAATGCGGTGTCAAGCTGTTTCAGGCAACTGGCGGGGTTTCACCCAAATCACGTACGGCTGCCGCTGTGCTGGCTTTCTTCCTGGGGCAACTGGGATTACACAGGTTCTATTCCGGCAAGATCGGAACTGGTGTGGCCATGCTGGTTTTAACTATCATCGGCTATTCAACCATATATTTTGGGGTTGGTTTAGTTTTCTTGCTGGCGGTGGGAATTTGGAACCTGGTTGATCTCATACTGATTTTGGCGGGAAGATTCAAAGATAAGAACAATTTATTGATCACCAGATGGTAATATGAAGGACTATGGTGCCCCCAACGGGATTCGAACCCGTGTTGACGGCTTGAAGGGCCGCTGTCCTGGGCCACTAGACGATGGGGACACAACATTAAGATTATATCAAAGATAACCCTTCAGGACAACCTCACATAAGACAAGACCCCGGACCGGTGTTTTTGTGCATCCGGCCGGGGTGCTTTTTCGCAGGAAGCTAACCAGGCAAAAACTTCTTCAGTAAAAAGACCATTACCGCGATGGTGATGGTAGTTAAAACCGTCAGTCCGCCGAACAGGAAAATCAGCC